>NZ_JCBDHJ010000022.1:0-186585 GCF_059834135.1 Vibrio sp. R10-SG-ISO4 | reverse complement strand
GCTGGTGGATATTCGAGTGTTGGATCATTTTGTGGTCGGGGATGGGGACGTGGTCTCGTTTGCGGAGAGGGGGTGGTTGTGAACGGAGAGAGGCGAGTTCCTAGTTCCTAGAGGGGAGGGTGAGAGTGGATTTTGAGCGGTTGAAGGTGTGGCAGAAGAGCATGTTGATATGTGAGCGTGTTCATGAGTTGTTTCGTGGAAGCAATGAGTTTGCCTTGAAGGATCAAATTTTCCGTTCTGCTCTATCCATACCATCTAATATTGCTGAAGGTGAAGAGCGCTTTTCAGCGAAAGAGGCGATTCGGTTCTTGTATATAGCTAAGGGCTCTGCTGGTGAGCTATTAACACAGCTTATCTTGTCTCACCGGCTCGGCATTATTGAGACCAGGGATTTTACGCAATTGGAGGCTTCCATCAGAGAGGTAAGCAAGATGATAGCAGGCTTGATTAGAAGCAAATCAGGCGCGCTTAGGTAACGAATTATTTTCTAGGAACTAGGCACTAGGCACTAGGCACTCTTTCTTTCTGTGATTTTGTTTAACTTTTAGTTGTCCACCCCCCGAATTCTGCTACAATCCCCCGACATTTTTTGAACTATTATCAGCTCTGCCTAAAAAAGATCACGAAAACCTGTAAAAAGGATCTGTTCGGGTCTTGAGCAATGCTACTCAAGTTAGTATAATGCGCGACCTTTGATAGCCTTGTATGGGTTTCCATAGCGGTATAAGACCTCGAAATTCTTTTGAGAATAGCTTCTTTGAGAACTAGAGAGGTTCGGCCACCAAGGTTGATATCGAGCTGAAACGATTTTGGAGAAGACATTCATGTCACGAGTATGCCAAGTAACTGGTAAGCGTCCAGTAACGGGTAACAACCGTTCACACGCACGCAATGCTACTAAGCGTCGTTTTCTGCCGAACCTACAAACTCATCGTTTCTGGGTAGAGAGCGAAAAACGTTTTGTTAAACTACGCCTATCTGCAAAAGGTATGCGCATCATCGACAAGAAAGGTATTGATACCGTTCTTGCTGATATCCGTGCAAACGGCGAAAACGTTTAAGAGGAAATAGACAATGGCAAAGAAAGGCGTACGTGAGAAAATCCGTCTAGTATCTTCTGCTGATACTGGTCACTTCTACACGACTGATAAGAACAAGCGTAACATGCCTGGCAAATTCGAGATCAAAAAGTTTGATCCTGTAGTTCGCAAGCACGTTATGTACAAAGAAGCGAAAATCAAGTAATTGATGCTTTTTTGAGTTCCCACAGGGAACCGTGAATAGAAACCCAATCATAGCAATATGGTTGGGTTTTTTATTGCCTATGATTTACACTTCCCATAACCCATAACCCATAACCCATAACCCATAACCCATAACCCATAACCCATAACCCATAACCCATAACCCATAACCCATAACCCATAACTGGATACCCCTATGCCTCGAGCTTCCATTGCTAAACGCCGCCGTTGGAACAACTGGCTTATCCTTGGCATCATCGCCTTTATGGTGATTCTCAATGCCCCGTCGCTCATCAAAGCGTACTTAATTGGCGAGCCCTCGACGCCGGCCGCGTCGGATGCATCACTATCGAGCGAATCGCAGACGGCGCTGCCCAAATTACCCAAGCTACTCAACCCTAATTACCCTGTCAGCGCGCTCTATTACCGCGGCGTGGAAATTGAGCTCAAAGACGGCAAATTGGTCTCCAACGTAAAATTGAAAGACGACGTCCCGCCGCCAGACATCATCGAGCGCTGGCGCTCGATTGAAGGGACATTGGTATCGCCAGAGAATTTCGACACCATGCAAGCCAGTCTCGGCAATCCAGAAACCATCGAAGTCTGGTATCAGGGCTTAGATGAGCCCCACCGCATCACGCTGTACAAAACCGAACAATTTTGGCTACTAAAAAACTGGCAAGACGATTGGATCGCGATCACCGTGGATCCCGACTTCCTCCAGCCGCGGTATTGACAAAACTTAGCCGCCCCCAGACCATAACCCATAACCCATAACCCATAACCCATAACCCATAACCCATAACCCATAACCCATAACCTATGCCAGAATTACCTGAAGTCGAAGTGAGCCGTATGGGAATTTCACCCCACCTAATCGGCCAAACCGTCGCCAAAATCACCATTCGAACGCCTAAATTGCGTTGGGCGATCCCTGCAGAGCTGGCTCAACTCGAGGGGCAAGTGATTCAAACCATTACTCGACGCGCCAAATATCTGCTGATTGAAACTCAAGTGGGCTGCGCTATTGTGCATTTGGGCATGTCTGGCTCGCTGCGAGTGTTGGATGCTGAGATCCCGGCAGGTAAACATGATCACGTGGATCTCAAACTCTCAAATGGAAAAGTGCTGCGCTACAACGATCCGCGCCGCTTTGGGGCGTGGCTATGGAGTGAGGATGGGCAACATGCCGTACTCGCCAACAGCGGCCCTGAGCCACTGACCGAGGCATTTAATGCCGAGTACTTGCTAGAAAAAGCCGCCAACAAACGTGTTGCGGTAAAGCAGTTTATTATGGACAACAAAGTCGTGGTCGGAGTGGGCAATATTTACGCCAATGAGTCGCTGTTTAGTGCTAAAATCCACCCCAGCCGAACGGCTGGCAGCTTATCTCTGCCAGAGTGGCAGCAACTGGTTGGCGACATCAAAGCCGTACTGGCGACCGCCATCAAACAAGGCGGCACAACGCTAAAAGATTTCGCCCAAGCCGACGGCAAGCCCGGCTACTTTGCCCAAGAGCTACAAGTCTACGGCAGAGCCGGAAAGCCCTGCCCAACCTGCGGCGAGCCAATTGAAGAGCTCAAAATTGGGCAGAGGAATACGTTTTATTGTGGTGGGTGTCAGGTGTAGCGGCTGGCTTACCCAATCCGCCAACGCAGCGGTTTGTAGTTCGAACTCAGTTTACCGAGGTGGTAGAGGTTGGTAGCGAGGTTAAGCGTCATGTTCATCAACTTATGCAAAATCTTCATCAAGGCAATAAAGTAGTTTTTCTTCCCTTTTCGCTTACGATTGCCAATGATCGATGGTTTGTTTCCGCCCCAAAGCCCCGCTTGGCAAACACCAAAAATGGGTTGTTTGTGAATCCATGTGTTGCGTAAAAACACATCGACCGGGTAATCAAAGTGCTCGCTATGGTCGATAAACGCCTGAGCCGTTTTGGGTGAAATCGCGTAGGCCGTCATACACTGTGGCACTTTGAGGTATTTCACCAGTCTTTGCTCTCCGTAGTCACGAACAGGGTAGAACATATCGTGGTTATCTGCGTTTTCAATACGAATGTAGCCACACGTCTCAATGTGTTCTTTCGCGATGTCGAGCGTTTTCAGATAAGTGTCAGGTTCGATGTCAAAGTCATCTTCATAGACGATAATAGGCTCGTTGAGCTCAACGCACTTTTGCCACATGAGATAGTGACTGGCATAGCATCCCACTTCGCCAATGGCGGCAGGCCTACCCATTCGGCGTTCAAAGTGTGTGTATCGAATTCTATCGAGTAAAGGGTCCTGATCGGTTCGGGCATCCACACCGAGAAAAAAGTCGCAGTTGAGCTGTGCCTTTTTAAGCACTTTGGTTGTGTATTCTTGTCTGTCTTGGCAAGAGTGAAGAGTGATACAGAATGCTTGCATGAGTATGTGTTTGTCTTGTTGTGCGTGTGTCTATAGCCTATAGAGAAAGTATTTCGGCTTAGTAAAATATAAGCACGCTCATATAGGAAAGTGAATCGTATTGGTTTTTTTTATGGTAGTGTTGAGGTCGAAGAAAACCTTGAAACTTGGTAGACTGTTTAGAACATATTTATAATAATGTCGATAGAAAAGCCCAATAAAAAAGATGTAAATCAAATTATTAGTGAAAGGGCGAGAATATGAGTGTAAGCAGTGAATAAATTAGAAATGATAAATTCAATCAGGCTATGTTTGTTTTTTATGACATTGGGCTGGTTTTTTTCTGGCATGATATGGATGTATCAGGGCAGTAAGCCTTTGGTGGGGTTTGTTGTCGTTCTCCTCCTATCATCACTTCCCTGGTTAAAAGGGAATGCTAAAGCGCTGTTTGATGGTGGGCCTTATAATCGTTGGTTACATCTTCTTTTCATAACCCCACTATTTATTGTCGGGTCTTATCTCACTTACGGCGCCAGTAGCCAAGAATTACGATCTCTGCTTGTGGCTTGTGGCTTGTGTCTTTTTGTTTGTGATAAAAGATATGAAATTGTCACTTAGGCATCTTCAAACCTTATTGTTTATCTCTTCAATCAGTGCCTTTATTTTGACGGTTTACTTTGTCTATATTCTTCAAGTTGACCGAATGGGATTACCGACCAATCCGATCCCTCTGGCCTCTCACTATTCGTTACTCATTTT
This sequence comes from Vibrio sp. R10-SG-ISO4, assembly GCF_059834135.1. NCBI lineage: Bacteria > Pseudomonadati > Pseudomonadota > Gammaproteobacteria > Vibrionales > Vibrionaceae > Vibrio > Vibrio sp. R10-SG-ISO4. Next base: position 182,198 of record NZ_JCBDHJ010000022.1, on the reverse strand, counting down.
ACTGGCATTGGCGATGACTCAAATCCAATACCAAGATAAAAACCGTGTTGTCTTGTATGCAGCCGCGGCCTTATGTGGCTTTGCACTCATGTATACCGAATCGAGAGGGCCTATATTGGCCTGTGTCGCGGTGGTTGTGTTGTTGTTTAGCCTTAGATTGTGGCGCCAGTTTTGTCTTAAACAGTTCTTAATATTGATCGCTATTGCCTCTCTAGCAGGCATAGCGGCAATGTATTTGTTAGCGGAGCGTATTGACTATACATTGGGTGAGGTTGATCGTATTGCGCGCGGGGATTTAGACTCCTCTATTGGACTTCGCTTGCAAATGTACGCTGCCGGGTGGGAAATTTTTAAGAACCACCCTTGGCTCGGTGTTGGCCGGATTTTACCTGAGCATGTTGATGGAATTAACCTGACAGAACTCGGTTATCGTTTTGTTACGAACGCTCATCTACACAATAACTTCATTGATAAGCTCGCTTCCTCTGGTCTAGCTGGTTTCACATTGTTAACTTTAGCCCTAGGTTTACCCTGTTACTTTGCTTATCGGTTAGTCTCACCTTATCGGGCTCTTCTTGTTGCACCCTGTGTGCTTTATACTTTCCTTTGCTTGTTGGATTCACCGTTTAAAAATGGTGATACGGCGGTACTCTATTTTGTTACTATAGGCTTACTACTTAGAGTGATAAGCACAGAAAATGAAAATTCTCTACTACCTGAAACACCTGTGTCTTGAGTGTACGCCAAAACCCTATTTTAACCATGTTGCCCAGACGCTTGCTCGGCGACATAGTGATTCTATGAGTGATATTGAACAGCGAGTCAATTACTACACCAAGGGACTGACCTCGTTCACTTTGCCCCAAAACTGCACGGCGATTTCGGAGTACAAGCGTAAAGGTTACACGTCGTATTACTTCGATCTTAAAGAGTTTCTCCACTACTTCCCCAAGCATTTTCGGTTCGCCTACTATTTTGGTGACGAAACGCACATTGAACCTATCCCAACTTTATTTAAAGCTCGCCCGATAGCAGGGAAGAACAGTAACTCCGTTTTATTTAAGCTCGATAAGCGCCGCCACTTTCGCTTTGTGGACGACAAACTTCGTTTCGCGGAAAAGAAAGATATGGCGGTGTTTCGTGGTGCCGTCACGCAGCCGCATCGAATCCGCTTTATGAAGGCGATGTTTGAACACCCTCGCGTCGATGCTGGGCAGTCGAATCCATCAGACGAGCACCCAGAATGGCAGAAGCCTTTTATGTCGGTCGAAGAGCAGCTTCAGTACAAGTTTTTGATTTGCTTGGAAGGCAATGATGTAGCTTCAAACCTGAAATGGGCGATGTCTTCGAATTCTGTGGTCATCACGCCTAAGATGAAATATGAAACGTGGTTTATGGAAGGGACGCTTGAGCCGGGCGTGCATTATATTGAAGTCAAAGACGATTGGTCAGACTTTAATGAAAAGATAGAGTACTACTTGGCGAACCCTGAGAAAGCAGAACAGATCGTTAAGAACGCTCATGCCTATATCAAACCATTTCAAGATGAAGAACTTGAAAAACTAGTGTGTATTAAGACACTTGAGCGATATTTCGAATTGTCTGGCCAGCTCGATAAGAAAGCGGACTGAGAAAGAGTAAGCAATGAAGATACTGATAATTGGCCCATCATGGGTGGGCGATATGGTGATGTCGCAGGGGTTATACATTGAGTTAATGCGACAATACCCTAAGGCGAAGATCGACGTTCTCGCCCCCGCTTGGTGCAAACCGATTTTAGAGCGAATGCCGCAAGTGAACCACGCACTTGAGATGCCACTGGGTCACGGTCAGTTTGATTTGGCGACGCGCTACCGGTTAGGAAAATCACTAAAAAAGAACGCCTACGACGCCGCCTATGTGCTGCCCAACTCAGCAAAGTCGGCTCTCATTCCCTTTTTCGCAGGCATTAAACGACGCGTGGGTTGGAAGGGTGAAATGCGCTACGGGTTACTCAATGACATCCGCAGTAACAAGAAAGCGTTTCAATACATGCTTGAGCGCTATGTTGCGCTTGCTCACCCAAAGAGTGAGATGACGGGGAGCGGATGTTTAGGTGCTTTGCAAGATTTACCTTACCCTCACTTAACGGTGGTGCCTGAGGCTCAATCGCAAGCCATGCACGCTTTGGGGCTCAATCGAGAGCGCCCAATTTTAGGGTTGTGCCCCGGCGCAGAATTTGGCCCGGCGAAGCGCTGGCCAGATCAACATTTTGCTACCGTTGCGGCTGAGATGATTGGCCGGGGGTATCAGGTGTGGTTGTTTGGCTCAGCGAAAGACCGAGAAGTCACCGAACAAATCATTCAGCAGGTCCCAAAAGAGAAGCAAGGCCACTGTTTCAACTTAGCCGGAAATACCAGTCTTATTCAGGCGGTGGATCTTATTGGCGCGTGCCACACCGTCGTGAGTAATGACTCTGGCCTTATGCACGTTGCCGCGGCAGTGGGTTGCAATGTCGTCGCGGTGTATGGGTCGAGTTCACCGAAATACACGCCGCCACTGACCCAAAAACTGGCAATACTTAATACGGATATTGATTGCCGTCCGTGTTTTGAACGTACCTGTCCCAAGCAGCATCTTAAGTGCTTGGTTGAGCTTGATCCCCAGCGAGTGATCAGTGCCATTCACCAGTTTGATGGCGGCCACTCTCAAGCCGAGCGTTTGATTTGATGCGAGCTCTCTACACTCTGCTTCTTGCGTTAGTCAGCCCACTGTTACTTTGGGGGCTGTATCGAAAAAGGCCAAACAAACCCGAATTCGGCCCTCGCTGGAAAGAGCATTTTGGTGTTACCCCGCCGCTTGCTGAGGATGAAAAAACCTCTAGCGGCGTGATTTGGGTGCATGCCGTCTCTGTAGGCGAGGTGTTGGCGAGCAAAAAACTGGTATTGACACTCAAACAGCGTTACCCCAACAAGCGCGTTCTTGTCACCACCACCACCAGTACTGGCGCTGAACAAGTGGCGAAGATGGGTGTAGAGCATCGCTATATGCCGATCGATTTTCCGTGGTGCGTGAATCGTTTTCTTACTACAGTTCAACCAGACATCATGTTGATCATTGAAACAGAACTGTGGCCGAATACGATTAGTGTTGTTTCTGAGCGACAAATACCGATCGTTTTGGTGAATGGTCGATTATCTGAAAAGTCGTTCAGCAACTACAAAAACTTGAGTTGGCTGATGCGTCCTATTTTTAGGCGCCTTAATCAGGTTCTAGCCATACATGACGATGACAAAGAACGTTTTTTACAGCTGGGAGTGGTTAGTGCTAGAACGGCAGGATCACTCAAGTATGATGTTACTGTACCTCAAGATGTGAAGCTCAAAAGTGAGCAATTAAGGGATCAGCTTGGCCTGCATCGCCGTGTATTTATCGCTGCCAGCACTCATCAAGGTGAAGACGAAATTATCATCCAGGCCTTTAAGAAAGCGAAAGAGTCGGTGCCTGAGTTATTGTTGATCCTTGTTCCCCGTCACCCAGAGCGTTTCGATGATGTTGCCAGTTTAGTCGAAACGAGCGAACTGAATTTGGTTCGTAGGAGTAGGTCGAAGCAATTGGGCTATTTAGCGAGTAGTGTTGATGTATATCTTGGTGATAGCATGGGGGAAATGCTCTTGCTCATGGGCGCTAGCGACCTTGTCTTTATGGGGGGGAGTTTGATCGGAAAAAAGGTGGGCGGTCACAATTTTATTGAACCCGCTTTGCTAAAGAAACCGATTATTACAGGTCCGAGTTATTACAATTTTGAAGATATGGCACATCAATTACAGAAAATACATGCTCTGGTGGTTGTTGATAGTGCCGATGAGTTAACTAGACTTGTAATGGATAAAAAAGCTTGGACTTCCTTTTCAGAAGTGGATTTGAGTAAGTGGTTAAGCAGTAATCAAGGCGCGTTAATGCGTTCAATTTCAGTAATTAATGATATTTTAAATAAACATGAAAATTAATAAAGTAAATAGCATAATAGCATCAATTGCTTTTATGTATCCCACGCTGTCTTTTTTAGGACATAAAGGCATACTACTCGTTCTTATTAGTTTGTTTTTTATTTCTATTTATACCTTGGTTCGACGAGATAATCATCGTATTGATGGTTTTAAACCTATGGTGATTGTACTATTTAGTGCGGTTATTATTTCTTTGCCCAACGTTATTTTGGATGGAGGGCGGTTAGCTGCATTAGATGCGCCCTCTAGATACCTTATCTCAGCTATCGTTTTATTTGCTCTGGTTTGGAAAAAAATATCCATCGATGCTGTTATTAAAGGTGTTTATTTTTCTAGTGTGATTGCTTTCTTAGTGTTTCCTGTTTTCTTGCTTTATATTAATGGTCATGAGCGCTATGGAACAGTTTTATTAGGGGAAACGGTGAACATTCTTTCCGTGGCATATTTTTCAATCATATATATGAATATGTCCTTAGTTGGTTCTTTGTACTATTTAGATAAAGGGAATAGGATATGCTCAGCGTTGGGAGTGTTTTCTTTTATACTGTTTCTTTTGGTTGGGTTAGGCTCTGGCTCTAAGGTTGTACTTCTAGGCCTTGTTGTATCTTTGCCACTACTCGGTATGATGTTTTTGACGTTAAACAGAAAACTGCGTTGGTTAGTTTTCAGTGTTGCTTTTGTCACTCTTTTTGTTGGCTTACAAGCGATGAAAAACACCAGTATTTATCAGAGAGCAGTTAATGATGTTCAGATGCTGGGAACAGACAATCAGACATCAACTAATTTACGCATTGAAATGTTAAAGTCAGGCGTATACAGTTTTCTGGAGTCGCCATTGTTTGGTTTGGGTTACAATCAGAGAATAGAATTTCAAAATGAGCTTGTAGAAAAGGGGAGAGTGAACCTAAATCTAGGAACAGATGGTAAGCACTCATTACATAATGAGATTGTCAATAGTGCCGCAAAAAAAGGTCTAATTGGAATCGCCTTTATACTTGCAATATATATAGTGCCACTTGTTCTGAGTTATAGACTTTACAAGCATAATTCGAGAAATCGGATGCCCTATTTTATGATGTTAAGTTTTGTTGCATCTTTGGTGGTGATTGGATTCACCGAATCACCAATTATGGGAGCATCGACCTCATCATTTATTGGAATGTGGATAGTTGTTTTGTGCTTAACATTTTTCAGGGGAAAAGACGACAATTGCTAGGTCAGCAAGGTATAGCTTTCAACTATTTTTCCATAAATGTTACCGTTTTCTTGATGGATACTTTCCTTGATAAAGGATCTCTTTAGCCTATTCAAATTCCCTTGCTTCCAAGAGTCACCAGACTGTTGGAAGCACTTATCAAAATCTATAATCCAAACGGTCTTATTTTCATCGATGAGAATGTTATGAACATTTAAATCGGTATGATTGACACCCACATCGTGCATTTTCCGAATTTCTTGCCCCACGGAATGCAGTGTCGATTCGCAAACATTATTGTCACTAAGTAGTGAGGCTAGCGATTTGGCACCGATAATACGCTGAGTAATAATATCCGCTTGATAAGATAGGCAAGACTTGACTACTCTTGCTGCAACGGGCTTCGGCACGTTTACCCCATGTTCAGCAAGGTGTTTAAGCACTTGTAACTCTTGTAGGTTTCGAAGCTTTGCTTCTCCGAAGTAGAGAAAACGGTCATTGATGACTTTGCCCAACAGCCCGCCACGATAGTAATGACGAATGGCATACTCAGCGAGCTCCCCTTGCACAAACCATGTCACGCCTCGGCCTTTTGCATAGCCGGTGATAGCGTCTTGGCTGCGCCAAAAATCGATATTGAAAGCGTCACTGACATTTTCTTTCAGTAGTGAAGTATCGTACCAGTATAAATGGTCGCCTTGGATTTGCTTGGTTAGCATGCTGAGTTACGTATTGATCGGGGTTTGTGGCATACTAACATCTCAAGAAAAGAGATAGGAAATAAAACTTCATGGCTCGAATGCTCGCCAATGTGCCACCATCGGGAGAGGGGCTAAACATACTTTTGGTACTGACGCGTTATCTAGGGGACACCTTGCTGATGACGGGCGTTATTCGTAGCCTGCGCCATGCCTACCCGAAAGCTCATATTTGCGCATTGGTGGCGAATAAAGGTAAGTTTGCACTCCAAGGTAATACAGACCTTGATGAGTTATTGGTGATCAGTGATAAGTTCTCCATGAAAGAACTCCTGACGTTGTTACCTAAGCATTTTCGCCGCTACGATTGGGTGATTAATGATAAGCCATCGGGCAAATGTGAGACATTTGCATTTTTCTTTGGAAAACTGGGGCGAAAGAAGCATTGGCAAGCCCGAGTCATCGATCAGAAAAGAGCGGGAACCTGGCGCTCAAAACCGCCATTTTGTCACCACAGTGTGATGGATGATGATGACACGGAGCACCGAATAGTTAGAGGGTCGAGATTGTTGCAATCCTTAGGGAATCAACAACAGACAGGTGTTTGGGCGCCGACCGAGGAGCTGCCTTTTACCTTGTCTAAACCCTATTGGGTGTTACATATACCGGCCTCGAATGATCTAAAACAGTGGCCCATTGAGTCTTGGGCTCAGCTAATACGGTGGTTGGTTGAGCATCAGTTTGCTGTCGCGCTCACTGGCTCTCCAGCACAGAGAGACAAGCAGCTGGTTTCAAGTGTTATGAAGTTACTTGGGAAAGTAGAGAATGTAAAGGATCTCTCCGGACAGCTATCCATTGCCCAAATGGCGACGCTAATTGAAAAGAGTGCGGGCTATATTGGTCCGGATGGAGGCACAACGCATTTAGCTTCGGCGTTTAACGTGCCGATTGTCGCCATCTTTAATAAGCATAACGCGGCAATGTGGGCGCCATGGCCGTATCAACTCTCTGTTGAAGCTTATATGTCGACGCCGTTCAAGAATGAACTACCATCTCAGACATTACGCAATGTCACCGTCCTTCAGCCTGATAAAGCATCTCATTTAGTATCAATAGATGCCGTCATCACTTGTATTAAAGAGCAAACGATATCATGAAAGTGAGCTTAATTGTCACAACCTATAATTGGAAAGAAGCGTTAGAAGCGGTACTTAATAGTGTGCGCCAACAAAGCATGTTGCCTGATGAGGTGATCGTTGCTGATGATGGTTCACGTGCTGATACTAAAGACCTAATTGACCGTTTAGCGTCACAATTTCCCATACCTCTTATTCATAGTTGGCAAAAAGATGACGGTTTTAGGGCTGCTGAAAGTCGAAATCGAGCGATGGCAAAGGCCCGTGGTGACTATCTGATCATTATTGATGGTGACATAGTCTTGCCCTCGTTTTTTATTGAAGATCATGTTAGGAGCGCGCGAAAAGGTTACTTCATTCAAGGAGGTCGCGTGCAAATGAATGAGGCACTCTCGAAACGAGTCATTCAGACGGGAGAATTGCCAGGTCTTTTCTCAAGTGGGATCAAAAATCGCAAGAACATGATTCATAGCCCTTTTCTTTCTAGCGTCTTTACCCGTGTATGGAACACCGATCGCTCGACCAGAAGTTGCAATATGTCATTTTGGCGAGAAGATGCCTTAACAGTCAATGGCTTCAATAATGACTTTGTTGGTTGGGGAAGAGAAGACAGTGAATTCGTTAACCGTCTGCTCAATGCAGGGGTTGAAAGGCTGTACCTCAAATTTATGGGGGCGGGTTACCATTTGTTTCACAGTGAGAACTCTCGCGCTTCGCTTCCAGAAAACGATCGGATATTTTCTGATACCGTCAACAACAAACGAGTGCGCTGTATAAATGGTATCGAAAAGTTTTTAAATCATGAGTAAATTTCCCCAATCCATCTGCATTCTGCGCCTCTCCGCCATTGGCGATACCTGCCACGCGTTGGCGGTGGTTCAGCAGATTCAACGCACCTATCCCGATTGCCAGATCACCTGGGTGATGGGAAAAATAGAAGCGCAGCTGTTTGGCGATCTCCCCGGCGTGAGGGTGGTGGAGTTTGACAAAAAGCAAGGCTGGCAGGGGATGAAAGCCGTCTGGAGAGCCTTGAAAGGGGAGCGTTTTGATTATTTACTCCACATGCAAGTGGCACTAAGGGCTAGCTTACTCTCGGCGGGCATTCGCGCGCGCACCAAAGTCGGGTTTAGTTGGGCAAGAGCGAAAGAAGGGCAGTGGTTATTTACCAATAAAAAATTGCCCGCGACTCACGCCGAGCATGTTTTGGATAACTTTGCTGAGTTTGCGCGCTTTCTTGGCTGCCCAGAAGCGCCGCCTAAGTGGTCAATCCTTGTTAGTGAACAAGATAAATCCATCGTGAAGACGCTTGAGCACCCATACTTGGTGATAAGCCCTGCGGCAAGTAAAGACGACAGAAACTGGCTCGCCGAGCGTTACGCGGAGGTGGCCGACTACGCCCATGCGCAAGGGTTGCATATTGTATTGTGTGGCGCGCCAACCGAGCGAGAAAAAGCGCTGGCGCAGAGCATCACTGACAAGATGTCTGTACCTGTGACTAACCTCGTAGGCCAAACCAACCTAAAGGCGCTTACGGCTGTGTTGGCTCGGGCGCATTGTGTGCTCGCCCCTGACTCTGGCCCAGCCCATATTGCCACGACGCAATTGACACCCGTTATCGGGTTATACGCGCACAGCAACCCTAAGAGAACAGGGCCTTACTACAGCCAGCGTTTTGTGGTGTCTGTCTATGAGCAAATTGCGCAGCAGCAATATGGCAAACCGGTTGAGGCGCTGCCTTGGGGTAGCCGAGTCAAAGGTAAGGCCTTGATGGCGCAAATCTCCGTAGAGGAAGTGAAACGCACTTTGGATGATTTGCTCTCACATTATCCAGTTCAGTTCTCACACATACCCACTCCACCGAAGACAGATAAATAAGGACGATGATGCGTATTGCTGTTTACCCAGGTACATTTGATCCGGTTACGAATGGACATTTTGATTTAATTCAACGCGCCGCCAAGATGTTTGATCACTTGGTGGTGGGCGTTGCCGAAAGCCCGAGCAAAAATACCTTGTTTAGCCTTGATGAGCGAGTCGCGTTGCTCAAAGAAACCTGTCAAGGGGTGTGCAATGTCTCTGTTAAAGGGTTTAGCGGCCTATTAGTGGATTTTGCCACTGAGCAAAGCGCCACTATTTTAGTACGCGGGTTACGTACGACGATGGACTTTGAATATGAGTTTGGCCTAACCACTATGTACCGCCGTTTAAAACCCGGGCTAGAAAGTTTGTTTCTCACCCCTTCTGAAGAGTTTGCGTTTCTCTCCTCGACACTGGTAAGAGAAGTCGCGATTCATGGCGGAGAGGTACAAGAGTTTGTGCCTGCTTGCGTGCATCAAGCCATTCTGTCTAAAACCAACCAGACCTCCCATTGATGATGAATATCTTAATTTATACCCAAGCGACTTTGCCGGTAAAAAACTATGGCGGCACCGAACGCGTGATCTGGGATCTTGTGTACGCTCTGCACTTGCTCGGCCACAAGGTGACCTTATTGGCCGGGAAAGGCACGCAGTGTGATTGGGCAACGGTGATTGAGTACCAACCGGATCGCCCGGTCGCAGAGCAACTTCCGCAAAACATCGATGTGGTGCATTTTCATAGCCAGCCGGAGTCCGTGCCCTGCCCCTATGTGATCACCCAACATGGCAACTCGTCAGGCCCAATTGACCGCAATACCATTTTTGTTTCCTCGCAACACGCACAAAACCATGGTGCACAGGCCTTTGTTTACAACGGCTTAAATTGGGACAACTACCTCAAGCCTGACTTGAATGCGAAACGAGAGCGTTTTCATTTCTTGGGTAAGGCCGCGTGGCGAGTGAAGAATGTCCAAGGTGCGATTGATATCACTAAGAAGGCGAATCAGTCTCTCGATGTATTAGGTGGGCACCGTTTGAACTTCAAAATGGGCTTTCGCTGCACGCTCGATAGACACGTGCGCTTTTTAGGCATGGTGGATGACACGACAAAATCTCAGATCATGACTCGCTCTAAAGGGCTGATTTTCCCCGTCACCTGGCATGAGCCGTTTGGTTTGGCGATCACCGAAAGTTTGTATTTTGGCTGCCCAGTATTTGCTACGCCTTATGGCTCTTTGCCGGAGCTTGTTAATGAGCAGGTGGGGGTTTTATCCTCTGATGAGGCCGCGCTGGTAGCGGCGGTGAAAGAGGCTCAGTGCTATCAACCTCACATTTGCCATGAGTACGCGCGTGATCACTTCAATGCCAATGTGATGTCAAAAGCGTACTTGGCGCAGTATGAAAAAGTGGTCAATGGTGAGGTGTTGAACCCAAACCTTGGCGAGATTATTAAAGACTTCAAACGTTTGCCCTACACAAAATAAACAACAAGGGAGCCATCGTGCTCCCTTGTTTGACTAGATAAAGGTTTACCGCTTGATTTGCTTATGTCTATGAGCAGACGAGCGATTAGTAGCCTACGTACGGATCATTACCATCTCGCTGCGTTTTCAACAGCTTTAAGATCCACATATATTGCTCTGGTTTTGGCGTGACGAAGGTTTCGACGACTTCATTCATTGCTCGTGCATCTTGAACATCATCACCGGAAAACTCGGCCATCGGCGGCAAGATCTCAATTTCGTATTGGCCCGTTTGGGTATTGTAACTGGCAAAGGTCGGGACAATTTTTGCTCGGCTGACTTTCGCGAGCTTGCCAAGGCCAGGCAGCGTGGCTTTCTCCGTTGCAAAAAAATCCACAAATACACTTTGCTCAGGCCCGTGGTCTTGATCTGGCAAGTAGTAACCGAGGTAACCGTCTTTTACGGATTTGATAAAGGGTTTAATACCGCCGCTTCTGTCATACACTCGGCCACCGTATTGAACCCGTTGCTTGTGCATCAGCCAGTCTGTCACCGGATTTTTCTGGCTATTGGCCATCGCCGAGACAGGAAAACCGCGCGAGGCCAACAAAATGGCCGGAATATCAATCGCCCAAGAATGAGGCACCAATAAGATGGCACTTTGCCCGTCTTGCTGAAGCTGCTCTAAGTGCTCTAAACCTTCAATGACCGAGTGCTTTTCTAACCACTGTTTACTGCGCAGTGAGATAGCCGCAAACCCAAGTAGAAACGTCCCCGCCGTGAGCAAGCACTGATGCAATATGGCTTCTCGCTCTGCCTCTGAGCGCTCAGGAAAACACAAAGCCAAATTAATTCGCGCTTTTTGCACCGACCCTTTGCGCTTCTTCACCATTTTATCGGCAATAACTCGCGCAATCGCCACTCTCGCCCTATTGGGCAGCAGCGCAATCGGCAACCCGACCAATAACCCAAGCCAAAGCCCCCAATATTTAGGCGCAAGAAACGCTCGGCGAAACGTCGGATTATACGCCTTAGGATCAAAATCGTTTCGAATTGAACTCATAAATACCCGATACTCTTCCAGGAACTAGGAACTAGGAACTAGGAACTAGGCTCTCACCCATTACCCACAACCCACAACCCACAACCCACAACCCATCACCCGTTACTTATTCACCAACCCCATATACTCCGCGACCCCTTCCGCCACCGTCTTAAACGCATGCTCACAGCCCGCTGCGCGCAGTTTTGTTAGATCCGCTTGAGTGTACTCTTGGTACGCGCCTTTCAAATGCTCTGGGAACGGAATCGTCTCAATCTCGCCCTTGCCGTGGTACTTGATCACGGCTTTTGCTACTTCTTGGAAAGATTCCGCATTACCCGTACCCAGGTTAAAAATGCCCGAGACGCCATGCTCAAAGAACCACAAGTTCACTGCCGCCACATCACCGACGTAGACGAAGTCACGCTTAAAGTGCTCGCTACCGGCGAACAGTTTCGGGTTTTCACCGGCGTTCATTTGGTTGTTGAGGTGGAACGCGACAGAGGCCATCGAGCCTTTGTGCTGCTCACGCGGGCCGTAGACGTTGAAATAGCGGAATCCTGTCACTTGAGAGAGTGTCTCGCCGTGAGCTTTGGCATCTTCCCACACGCGTCTTACGTAGTTATCAAATTGCTGTTTGGAGTAGCCATACACATTGAGTGCGCCTTCGTACTCTTTCTCTTCAATAAAGGTGTCGGTCTCACCGTAGGTGGCCGCTGAGGAGGCGTAAAGAAACGGGATCTCTCTATCTAGGCAGTAGTGCAGCAGCTCTTTGGAATACTCGTAGTTGTTGAGCATCATGTACTTGCCATCCCACTCAGTGGTCGCCGAGCATGCGCCTTCATGGAAGATGGCTTCAATCGGGCCAAAGTTCTCACCCGCCATGATCTGAACAAGAAAGTCGTCTCTATCCATGTAATCAGCAATATCCAGATCCACCAAGTTCTGAAACTTTTTGCCGTTCTTCAGGTTATCGACCACCAAAATATCGTTAATACCTTGCTCATTCAGCGCCTTGACAATATTACTGCCAATCATGCCCGCGCCACCCGTTACGATGATCATACGTTTGTTTACCTCAGCCTAGAAATTGTTCGTTATGGGCGAAGTATATCAGGTACTGGGGATAAGTTCCTAGTTCCTAGAACCTAGTTCCTAGAGGGTGTGTGGGGGGATTGCGTCAAAAAGGTAAAGCCCCAGAGCGCTGCTTGACGATAGACAAATCCACTTTTACGCATCCAATTCTAGGAACTAGGCACTTGTCTTCCACCAGGAACTCACCTCTAGAAACTCACCTCTAGGAACTAGGAACTTCTTTTCCACTAGGAACTTTTAAGAACTCTTCTTAACCACCCCTCCCGTCAAATACAACCCAATCGCCGCTAAAACCGGATACCCGAACGCCTCATTAATCATCTCGCTGATGGGGTGCCACTCAAAACCGTGCATACAGCCGATCACTACCATCGAATGGAGCAACACATAAGGGATGGTGAACAGCAGCACAATATAACGTTGAACCAATTTAAACGGTTCAAATGCTTTGAGTAGGGCGAGTTTGTGCTTGGCTTTCTCTTCGTTGGTGAAAAACATCGCATCTCCTGTGTCGGTGAGGGCTTCTAGGCTTTTATCGATAAACGACGGGCTACCAAAAATACGGCTCCAAAGGCTCATAGGGTCTCCTTGTTAGTTTGTTTAACCACAGAAACGGATTGGACAGGGTGAAGCACCATTACCGGGCAGGCTTTGTTGGCAAAGGCGTGGTGCGGTTTGACCTGCTCATCGCAAATGTCATGTTCTTGCTGCAGCCGTTCGATTAACGCAAACAGCGCTTTGCGCTGGGCGAGGGTGAAGTTGTCTTGCGCGCCGCCTTGCTCATCACACCCGCCCACCACACAAATGCCGATATTGCCGCGGTTGTGGCCGCGCACATGGGCGCCGATGTGTGACAGCGGGCGGCCTAGCTCTACGTTCCCGGCGCGCGTGATCACAAAGTGATAGCCAATATCTCGCCACCCTTTTGCCCGATGCCACGCGCGAATGGCTTGGGCTCCAATATCCTGCTCGGCATGGGTCGCGCTGCAATGCACGGTGATCGTGTTTAGGGGGCAGTATGGCTTATGTGCAGGGGTGACGGGTAGTGAGGGGTGGTTTGTTGAAGTTGGGGGCATTGATGTTCCTCATTATGGTAATGGGTAATGGGTAATGGGTAATGGGTTGTGGGTTAGGGTTAGGGTTAGGGTTAGGGGTGTTCGGTGTAGAGGGTGGTGAGCGTGTTGATAAAGGCGTTCATGGCGCGTTCGAGCGCTTGCAGATCCGCACCGGTTTGTTTGGCAAGGTTTGCCAAATCACAGCCTTTTACCCATAGGGCGTAGGTGAGCTCATAACCTAGTGGCTCTGAGCGTTGGGCCTGGGCAATTAGGGCGATAAACCCCTCACGGCTGATGGGGCTGTGCGGGTAGGTGAACGTGGGGAAATAGATCTCCTCTAGGGTTGGGTCAAAGGGGGAATACACGTAGCAGAGGCGACGAATCGCCCATTCACTGCATTGGTGACACACTGGCATAGCAACTCCCTTCTCAATCAGGAGGCGACACTCTACGCGACATTTCGCCATTAGGGTTGGTGAAATTCTGGTTATTTATACAGCCCGAGAGAGTAAGGGAAAAAATGCGAGCGTGTACAAAATTAGGTGCATATCCAATGAGCCAAAGAATGACTAGGCGTGAGGCGGCTTGCAACCTCACCAATTACTAGGGTATTTCTGCCGTATGGCGAACCCTAATCGGTAAGAGGCTGTTTTGTTTGTTGTTTACATTCCAATAACAAAGCCGAGGAGAGCTCATGAGCCACACCCTAGTCGCCACCCTGATGAAAGCCAAAACCGGATCGCCCATCAGCAAATTGATCTTACTTAAGCTGGCCGATAACGCCGATGTGCACGGCCGCTGCTTTCCCTCTTACCAGTATTTAGCGCTCTATTGCGAAGTCTCGCTGCGCACAGTGAAAGAGCACATCAAACGGTTAGAGGAGCAAGGCTTTCTCGAACTGGTGCATCGCTTTGATAAACGCGGCCGCCAGCGTAGCAACCTGTACCAGCTCTACACCCCTGCCCATTTGCACGTTGAACTAGACGGCACGTGCACCGGAGAGGAAGCAAAGTCTTCACCCTCTCCCCGTGCAGCAGCTGCACCGAGAATCTCCCAATTAGAAATTAATAAAGAGGGTTATAGGCAGGCAGCGCCACCCCTGCGTGCTGTGGATAAGTTAGTCAGCGAGTATCACGCCAAAGGGCAAACCCACCCGTTTGAAGAGCGCATTCAAGGTTTGATCAAAGCACGTAAACGCAGCCGTGCGGACGAGAAAAAGAAAGGGGAGGAGGCATCATGAAACACCGATTATCACTACCTGAGCAGAAACACATTTTAAGCCTGTACATCATCCGCGCCAGCGGCCGACCGCGAGAGTTGCTTGAGGTGCTATTGAGCGCCTACCCTAAACCGATGAGCGGCAGCGAACTCAAACGCGCCCTTAATATGACTGGCGGCCACGCACTCCCCTCTGCGGTGCGCAATGCGGAGATATTTATTGATGTGATAAAGCGTTATGATAGCACCACAAAAAAGACCTATTACCAATTAGATGATCAATGCATTCAAAGGGCCGCAGTGAACCAGCTGATGGATAGTTTAGTTCGCTCATCACCAAGCTAAGCGAAAGGGCATTCAGCAGTTTAATCCCCCTAGTAAATGATGTATTATTTTGCCAAATTTATGCATTGAGTTGATGATAGTTCATTGATTTGGTGAATGTTTCGCAAGTGGGAGCGTGACCTGAGGGCGGTAGCGTTTCTGCGCGGGCGTATGGGGTGGTGGCTATTGGGGCTACTTTGCCCCATTGAGCGAAAACAGAGAGTTAATAAGGGCTGGCGTAAGTTGGCCTGTCTCAAAATCAAAGAAAGTGTCTCAGTGTGTTAGAAAATGTCTGAGATAGGAAAGTGACAAATAACAGCACCTCACAGAGGTGCTTTTTTAACGTTGGTAGAAAAGAATGAAAATACTCGTAACTGGCGGTGCGGGCTTTATTGGCTCAGCAGTGGTTCGACACATTATCGAGAACACGCAGGACAGTATCGTGAATGTCGATTGTTTAACCTATGCTGGCAATCTTGAGTCTTTGGTTTCGGTTGAATCAAACGTACGCTACTCATTTGAACAAGTGAACATTTGCGACAGAGCAGAACTTAATCGAGTATTTGAAGCACACAAGCCCGATGCGGTGATGCACCTCGCGGCAGAGTCACACGTTGACCGCTCAATCACAGGGCCAGCCGCGTTCATTGAAACCAACGTGGTGGGCACTTATACGCTTTTAGAAGCAACGCGTGAATACTGGAATACACTAGACGATGACGCTAAAGCGGCATTTCGTTTTCACCATATCTCCACTGACGAGGTGTATGGCGACCTTCCTCACCCTGATGAAGTACCAGAAGGAACAGAGCTTCCAATGTTTTTGGAAACGACTTCTTACGAGCCATCAAGCCCATATTCGGCATCAAAAGCGTCAAGCGACCACCTAGTACGTGCATGGCTGCGAACCTATGGCTTGCCAACTATTGTTACCAACTGTTCAAACAACTATGGTCCTTACCACTTCCCTGAAAAGCTTATCCCATTAGTTATCTTGAATGCCCTAGAAGGTAAAGATTTACCGATTTATGGTAAAGGCGATCAAATTCGTGATTGGCTATTCGTGGAAGACCATGCTCGTGCGCTTTACAAAGTAGTTACCGAGGGCAAAGTCGGTGAAACGTACAACATTGGTGGTCACAATGAAAAGAAAAACATTCAAGTCGTAAATACGATTTGTGACATTCTCGACACGTTAGTGCCAAAAGAAACGCCTTACTCAGACCAAATTACTTACGTACAAGACCGTCCAGGTCACGATCGTCGCTATGCGATTGATTCGAGTAAGATGCAGAATGAGCTTCATTGGACGCCTGAAGAGACGTTTGAAACAGGTCTTCGCAAAACGGTTCAGTGGTATCTAGACAACTCAAAATGGTGTCAAAACGTTCAGGATGGCAGCTATCAACGTGAACGTCTTGGCATAGTTACAGGCGAGGAAAAATAATGAAAGGGATTGTATTAGCAGGTGGCTCTGGTACGCGTTTGTACCCTCTGACTAGAGGAGTGTCAAAACAGCTTCTGCCGATTTACGACAAGCCGATGGTGTTCTACCCAATTTCAACGTTGATGCTTGCGGGTATCCGAGACATTCTCATCATCACTACACCAGAAGATAACGCGGGCTTCAAGCGCCTGTTGGGAGATGGCTCAGACTTTGGTATCAATCTCGAATATGCAGTTCAACCAAGCCCTGATGGTTTAGCACAAGCGTTTATCATTGGTGAGGAATTCATTGGTGATGACAGTGTGTGTTTAGTTTTGGGTGATAATATTTTCTATGGTCAATCTTTTTCTCAAACACTGAGAAATGCAGCATCACGAGAAACGGGCGCTACAGTATTTGGCTACCAAGTGAAAGATCCTGAGCGTTTTGGTGTGGTTGAATTCGATGAAAGCATGAAAGCGGTATCGATAGAAGAAAAACCAGCCACACCTAAGTCCAATTATGCAGTCACTGGTCTCTATTTTTATGACAACAGAGTCGTGAAGATGGCTAAGAAAGTTAAACCATCAGACCGTGGTGAGCTTGAAATTACCACGCTCAACGAAATGTACCTAAATGATGGTTCACTCAATGTAGAGCTTTTAGGTCGAGGTTTTGCTTGGTTGGATACAGGCACTCATGAAAGTTTACATGAAGCATCGTCATTTGTTCAGACTATTGAGCATGTACAAGGATTAAAGGTCGCTTGCTTAGAAGAAATAGCATGGCGCAATGGGTGGTTATCGAACGAGCAGGTTCTTTGTATTGCAGAGCCGATGATGAAAAATGAATATGGTCAATATCTTACTCGCCTTGTAAATGAAAATAAGGGAAGTTAGTCATGCGCATTCTTGTAACTGGCGCCAAAGGCCAAGTTGGGCATTGTTTGACGGAGATGCTTGAGCACAAAGATGGTGTTGTTTTGCTCGCAGTAGATAGGGACGAGCTAGATATTACAAATCGAGACACAGTATTCGACAGCGTTAGAGCTTTCAAACCTACCATTATTATCAACGCAGCGGCTCATACAGCAGTAGACAAAGCTGAGAGTGAAGTTGAACTGTCGTATGCGATAAACTGTGATGGGCCGAGATTTCTTGCTGAAGCAGCGAAGGAAACCGGAGCAGCTATTTTACATATTTCTACAGATTATGTATTTGAAGGTAACAAAGATGGTGAGTATGTAGAAACTGATGCAACCAACCCTCAAGGAGTTTATGGCGCAAGTAAACTGGCGGGAGAGGTAGAAGTTTCGAAGGCATGTCATAAACACATTATTCTAAGAACAGCTTGGGTTTTCGGTGAGCATGGGAATAACTTTGTTAAGACGATGATTCGTTTAGGTCAAGAGCGTGATGAATTGAGTGTCGTTGCTGATCAATTTGGCGGGCCGACTTACGCAGGTGATATTGCAAAAGCACTTATAGTTATCGCAAAGAAGATCACAATGGGTAAGCACGTTGAATATGGGGTATATCATTACTCTGGACTTCCACATGTAAGTTGGTGTCAGTTTGCAAATAAGATTTTTGATAAAGCAGTTCAGCAAAGAGTTATTAAAGTTAAACCTTCACTTTACAGTATAACTACAATGCAATACCCAACCCCTGCTAAACGACCATCAAATTCGAAATTAGCTACAAATAAAATTACCAGTACTTTGGGTATTGAGGCTAGTGATTGGATTTCAGCTTTAGACGCACTTGATTTGTACACGGAGCAATTAAATGAAAGTAATTGATACGAAGATACCTGATGTGAAAATTATTGAACCTAGTGTCTTTGGAGATGCGCGTGGTTTTTTTATGGAAACTTGGAATCAACAACGGTTTGAAGAACTAGTTACAGGTAAGCCGACTAGCTTTGTACAAGATAATCACTCAAAATCAAAAAAAGGAATATTAAGAGGCCTACACTACCAAACAAAAAACACTCAAGGAAAGCTAGTTCGAGTGGTTTCTGGTGAAGTGTATGATGTGGCAGTTGATATTCGCAAAGACTCACCGACATTTGGTCAATGGGTAGGCGTATATTTGTCAGATAAGAATAGAAGGCAACTATGGGTACCTGAAGGATTTGCTCATGGCTTTTATGTGACTTCAATTGAGGCTGAGTTCGTCTACAAATGTACCGATTACTATAACCCAAATTTTGAAGTGTCACTTTTATGGAGTGACTCTGACATAAATGTACAGTGGCCAATTTCTAATAATGCTGAAGTTTTGTTATCAGAAAAAGACAAGAATGGAAAATTATTGCAAGAAATTAATGAGAGTGAACTGCTTTGACTCTCAATAAGTACTCTTCCAATTCGATTTGGATGATCGCAGATAAACTAACACTACTATTTTCTTCTTTTCTTTGGTCTATAATTTTAGCAAGAACTTTAGGGTTAGAAAATTTCGGAAATTACAATGCTATTGTAACATCTGTAACGCTATTTTTGCCAATAGCTGCGTTTGGATTGAATGGCTATTTGTCCAGTGTGATAATAAAATACCCTAGACAGCAAAAATCACTAATATCAAATGCATTCGTTATAAAAGCTACAAGTGGATTAGTATGTGCTTTAATTTCATATGTTATTATCCAAGCATTGGGCTTTGATGGTATAAATGTTGTTACGAAAATATTTGTAATATCAATTTTAATCTCACAAGCATTTCAAGTGTTTGAAGTGTTATGTCAATCATACTTGAAATCTATACTGATAACAAAGTTAAGGTTGGTAATAACATTAATATTTGTTGTTATAAAGTTATACTTATATGTCGACGATCGGTTGAGTGTAAATGATGCAATTATCATATATGCAACTGAGGTGATCTTGTTCAATGTTTTGACTTATTTTGTTTCAAGAATAATAATAAATAAAAATAGAATTAAACTGCGATACACGAAAAGATTTGTTGGTGCTGGAAGTGTTTTGATTGCTTCTGGATTTGCTGAGGTAATAAATCTTAAGCTTGATATTATCATGCTAAAATATTTTATTGGGCCTGAATCAGTTTCAATCTATTCAGTTGCCACTAAATTCTCCGAGTCAACTTTCTTCGTAGCAAATGTTATTGCAGCATCATATCTGCCCAAGATAATTGAAGCATTTAAAAGTGGCTTAAACGACTATTACAGCGAACTTAGAAGTCTTAAAATAAAGCTATTGAAAATATCTATAGCTATTTCGTTGCTTCTTGGGGTTGTTTCTTATCCTCTAATAATAGTAATGTATGGTAGAGAGTACATAGATAGTTATTATGTGCTATTAATACATCTAATCTCATCATCTTTTGTGTTTGTAAGAGCGGTACTAAGTAAGTGGATAATTACTTCCAATTTATTAAAATATTCGGTCATTACTCATTCGTTAGGTGCAGTTGTTAATGTGGTTTTAAATTTGATTTTGATACCATTATGGGGTTTTTATGGTGCGGCATGTGCATCATTGGTTTCTTACTCAGTGTCTTCCTATTTTTCTTTGTTTTTGTTCAATGAAACTAAATGTTATCTTAGGAATACTGCAATAATTAAAGGTAAATAGTAATGGGGATTAAGTCTAAATTAATAAGAATTAAATCGGGTTTGAAAAACACGTGCCTTAGGATTTTGTATAAGAATGATCGTATCGTATCAGTCTTTATCGCATTGTGCGGAGATTATGATAGGCAATCAAGATCTATTGTTAGAGGCATTATAGGATTTAATACTAGCGTAAGTGGGAAATATGCACTCTATCGAAGAAATATTCATAGGATTGAAAAGGGACTCGTAATGATTCCTCGGAGGTCGATATTTGCAAGAGACTTTATATATGAGACTGTAAAATTACATCAAAGTATTGCTAATAATATCGATTCTGAACAGTTAGAATGGGGTACGAATGTATTAATAGAGTATTTTGATGTCGTAAAGCAGGGTGACAAGAAAGTTGACACAGCAAGAGAGTTATTTAAAACATGTATAATTCATAGTGGAAACTTAAAAGGCAACTCAAAAAAACCCATTGAAGTCAAGGAAAACGCATTAATAGATAGCGCTCAATTCCTAAAGTTTGTTTCGGCTAGGAAATCTACTCGCTGGTTTGAAGACCGAGAGGTGGATCATGAACTGATAGTCAAGTCAGTGGAAATAGCGAGTCAGGCTCCCTCTGCATGTAACCGACAACCGTTTAAATTCTACTACTGTTCTGGTGATGATGCTGCTCGCATTTCAAAATTAGCTATGGGTAGTGCAGGGTTTAGTCACAATATTAAAAATCTGATGGTTGTTGTAGGTGAGCAAGGTAGCTTCAATATGCTCCATGATAGGAATGTAATATACGTTGATTCGTCACTGTCTGTAATGCAACTTCTACTTGGTTTTGAAACATTAGGGCTTTCAAGTTGTGTTCTAAACTGGCCAGATGTTAAATCTAGAGACATTAAGATTTCTAAAGAACTTGATTTGACAGATACTCAAAAAGTTATTTGCCTAGTCGCATTTGGTTACGCACAACAAGGTTGCTTGACACCTTACTCGGAAAAGAAAACAGAAAAAGAACTTCTTGTAATTAATTAATTGTTGTTGGTTGAAAATAAAATGATTGTATATGTGAAAGGGGTGCACTTTAAGAATAAAGGTGCTGAGTTAATGTTACAAACTATAAAATATAGGGTCGATTCTGATCGTATGTGCGACAACGTAGAGTTAGCTTTATTATCCTCTAATGTTACTTACAAGGAAAAGTGCGAAGTTAACGCGCTACAATACATAAATCTTTGCTTTAGAAAGTTCGACTTTAACTGGCTAACCTATAAATTACCGAAGAAATTTAGGTTAAAACTAAAAAATAGCTTAGGTATTGTATTTGAAAGTGACGTAGATGTTATTTTGGATGCTAGTGGCTTTGCTTATGGAGATAAGTGGCCAGTAGGTACCATGCTACGTCTAGGAAGTGTTTTAGAGCGATTCCACGAGAAACGAAAAAAATATATATTGATGCCACAAGCTTTTGGCCCATTTAATAATACTCAGGCAATAAAGGTTATTAATAAGTCTTTTCATAAAGCAAGTCACATCTACGCTCGAGAGCAGGTAAGTTATACGATTCTCAAAAACCTGATGAAGAACGAAGATAATTTGTCATTGTGCCCTGATTTTACCAATCTTTTACAGAAAAACAATTTGGACACTGTGACTAACAAGGTAGTGATTATTCCAAACTCTAATATGGTTTCAGGTAAATCGCCTTCTGATGCCTGGCGTTCTAATTACGTGGAATTCCTTCAAACTATGTGTATTCAGTTCATATCCCGAGGCTATAACGTTAAGGTTATTAATCATGAGGGAGATTCTGATTACGATGTATGTGAGGCTGTAGCGAGTGTTTCCAAAGAGGTGTTAGTAGTTCATGGCCTTTCTGGGGAGTGTATCAAAGATGAAATTGCGACGAGTAAATTTGCATTTTCTTCTAGGTATCATGGTTGTGTATCTGCTCTCAGTCAATCAGTTCCATGTTTAGCTACAAGTTGGAATCACAAGTATGAGGAGTTGTATAAAGAATATGATGCATCTGAGTTTTTGTTAGAAAAGCCTCTGAATGAGAATGAGATCAAGTCTAAAATATCGTATTTGGAAGACAATGATATTACATTACGTAGTAAGTTAAGAGTGAATGCTGACCTTTTAAAAACTAAAACAGACTCTATGTGGAGTGAATTGTCTAAAGAAGTATTTGGATAAAGAGAGTGGTATAGCATGAAAGTATTAATGGTTTATCAGAACGACCCAATACGTACTATAGGGGGTATCCAAACACATATTAGAAAATTGTCGCATGAGTTGGTTAAATTGAATTGCCAGGTGGAGTTTTTTTCTGACTCTATTAAACTTCCACTTTCTCACAGATGGCTCAAGCATGAAAGTTTGAGAAGTAAACTATCTGATTTTAAGCCTGACATTGTTCATGTCCACGGTTTTACATCATTGTTTGCTCAACAGGCTATCTCGCTTACTACTAAGCTAAATATTGATGTAGTTTACACCTCACACTATCATCCATTTCAATATCATCGCTTGCCTTTTCTTGCGAAATTGCTGTTCGAAAATTTCACAAGTAACAACTTGAAGCGTATAAAATCAAACATATGTTTGACAGATTATGAATGTAAGTTTTTTGAGAATAAATCAAAATTAAATTGTGTAATTCCTAACGGTCATTCAATCACTCAAGATACAATTAGTAAGTTACAAGCATCTAAGCCATTAGTTAACGGTAACTATTACCTATTTATTGGAAGAGACCATTCAAATAAAGGTATTGACGAATTTATAGAGTTAGCAAAAACAACAAAAAAAGACTTTAAGTTTGTCGCTGTTTGTAATACTGAGAGAGATATTAGTCCTTGTACTAAACTAAAGGGAGTGTCTGATGAAGATCTTCAGAATCTAATCTTTTACTCTAAGGCATTAATAGTTCCTTCTAAGTATGAAGCTTTCAGTTTGGTAGCTTTAGATGCATGTATTCTTGAAACACCTGTCGTTTCAAGTCCTAATGTTATGGCAAAATCATTTTTTGATGGAAGTAAAAATGAGTTTTACATTGTTAATGATTTAATTGAAGAATTTGGAGAGCTTGAATTAAGAAGTGTCGACAAGCTAAATAAAGAGTTATCTTTTGAAACAAGCAGATTCTCTTGGTCTGAAGTTGCTGCAAGTACATTTAATTTAGCTTACAGAGGAAATTGATATGTTATCTAATTCAAGCGTTTCTAGACCGACGGTTGCAATCGTTGTGTTGAATTGGAAAGGGGCTCAAGATACGAATGCCTGTCTTGATTCAATAATGAATTTAGATAGCTCGTTTTATGAGTTTAAAATTGTAGTTATTGACAATTGCTCACCAGATGATTCATACCATACAATATTTCGCCACGTATCACAAAATTACGAATGCAGTTTCTACGCTGACAGTGAGCACTTAGAGCCATCTCGCGTAAGTCTTAAAAAGATCTCTTTATTGAAAACAAGGTCAAACCTGGGTTTTGCCGGTGGGAATAACGTAGGAATACGTTTTGCGCTCAATGATAGTAGTATTAACTATGTTTGGGTATTAAATAATGACACAATTGTAGAACGATCTAGCCTTGGATTTCTTATCGAAAAGTCCCATTTAGATGAAAGCTATGGTGTCATTGGTAGTAAGTTGATTTATGAACATGATCGATCAAAAATTCAAGCCCTTGGCGGTCGTTATAATAAGTATCTTGGTTTAAGTAAACACCTTTATGCTCATGCTGATGCTGACCTTAGTTTAAATGAAAGCGAAGTTGAGGCTGAATTGGATTATGTTGTAGGAGCATCTTTATTTTTCAAACGAGAAGTATTAGAAGACATCGGTTTATTGTCAGAAGAATACTTTTTATTTTATGAAGAGCTTGACTATATGCTATTGTTGAAAGGTAAGTATAAAGTTGGTTTAGCTCTAGATAGCATAGTTTATCATAAAGAAGGTGCTGCGCGAAAAAAAGAAATAAGTGACATTTCAGATTACTACTCCGTTATAAACCGTTTGGTTTTGACAAAAAAATTCTATCCTTACTTGACTCCAATAATCTGGTTGTCACTATTACTAGTCATAGTTAACCGTGTAAGACGTAGACAGTTTTCTAAAGCAAAAAATATCTTTATGTATCAATTTTTCGGTAGAAAGGCGTTCTCATGAAGAGTTTTGTAGTGTTACATGAATATGGTGCAAATAGTCATTATTCTGCGCTTGAAAAGGTAAGCGAGGAGGTGTCATATTACGAAGTTCATTTTTTAAAGCAGTTTTTTTCCGGGGTTAAGAATCGGAGTACAGAAACAGTTTTAAAAAGCTTTGAAAATTGTCTTTTCCTACTATTTTGTTTTCTATTTCCTCGAAAGTTAAGGGATGTTAACGTAATACTTGGTATGGCACCCGTTAACTTCCGCCTTATTTTCATAAAGAGAATTGTTTCAAAGGCTAATGTTACTTATCATTCTTCATGGACTAAATGGAATCAAGAAAATTGGCCTCATAAATATCGTTTTCTACCCACTAGTTTTTTAGAGCAATTCTGGCGTAAATTTCTTGTTTCACACGTAGATCAATTCGCAAATGTTACTAGTAGTGTATCAACTAGTAGAGGCGAATTTTTAGCGAAGCATGATATTACAGAGTTTACATGCTATCATTCATTTAATGAGTCAGTTTTTTACCCTGTTGATAATAGGACTAAACTATACAAAAAAATAATATTTTCAGGTCGTTTAGTACCAGAGAAAGGGCTGTTAGAACTTTTTGAATACATACTGCAAACTGATTACTTTACCCTTACAGTGGTTGGTAAAGGTCCCTTGCGAGAAGTTGTTAGAGATTTTTCAAATAAAAGCAATGGGAAAATCGAATATTTGGGTTTTATTTCTGATAAGAATCAGCTTGCAGATATATATCGTAGTCATGATATTATCATCTTACCGTCAAAAAAAACAGACACTTGGCAAGAGCTTTTCGGTATTTCCATGATTGAAGGTATGGCATGTGGGTTAATACCCATCATTCATAGGCATTCTGGTCCCTTAGAGGTTATAAGTTTTAGTGATAAGATTAATGCCATTAATTCAGATAAATTTTCTGACTCCTTAGATGAGTTTATAAATATTTCTCTTGAGGATAAAGGTGAACTAAGGGATGAATCAATAAGAGTTTCCAAAAAGTTCTCGACTAATAGTATTGGCAAGAGATGGATGTCAATTTAAATGTTTAGAATTTATTTTTCTTGTTTTTATATTGTAACGCTCATATTTGTTTGTACTTTTATTGGTGATAAGAGTGTTTTGGGAATTTCACTTTTTTATCCATTTTGGATTTTGGTTTTAGTCTTTAGGCGCAGTATAAGTATTGGTGAGATAGTTGCTCAGTTGGTATTAATTTTGTTAAGCCCCCTATTTCTCAGAGGGGTTATTACCACAAGTCAGCCAGAATATTATAACTTCTTTTTTATGGCAATTGGGTACATTAATGTTATTCCTCTTTTTTTCATTGTTTTAAATGAATGTTCAAAGCAAGTTGTGATTCGTGTTTGCGTCGGATATATGTGTTTTTTCGGTATTGGACTACTTGCTTCTACTTTTTTATTAGGAGCACGCGGAGGGTTTGTATTCGGACCTAATGTCTTGTATCGCATATTGTCATTTTTCTTTGCGTTTTCTCTAATTAGTATGATGACAGATTCAACTAAACAGCACTCTAAATTTTCAGTTTATCTTTTGTGGATTATTTTTGCTGTATTTATGTGTGCCACTTTATCTCGAGGTGCTATTGTTGTTTTGTTTATTTTCTCAATACTATTTCTATTTACCCGAAAAGGTGAACGGTTATTAATAGCTTGTTTCGCTATTTTATTTTCTGTTATCTTGATATATGTGGCTAAGGACAGCCACTTAATATCACGGTTGCTTTATTTCGATCTTGCTAATAATTCCGAAGCTTATAGATTTTCAAAATATGTTGTGTTCCTAGATTTCTTTAATACGGATGATCTGTTTTTCGGGCTAACTAATGATAACTATATGGGCATGTATCCTCATAATTTCATTTTAGAGCTAGTTTACTTCTTTGGTTTTATTCCTTGTGTTCTTTTGATGCTTGCATCCTTCCCTTCTTTGTTTTGCAAAGATTTCTACTTGTTAGTTTTTTTGATGCTTGGTGTTATTCTAGGCTCTATGTTGTCCGGCGATATGTTATACAATTTTCCGGTAATTTCGATAATGCTTACGGCTCTAATTAGTTTAGATAGAGAACGCTGTAAAAAAATAAAGGTTAATTATGAATTCTAAATTGACGTCTGTAATATTAGCTGGTGGTTCAGGTAGTCGCTTGTGGCCGTTATCCCGAACCTTATATCCAAAGCAATTTCTTAAACTTAATAGCAATCGAAGTATGCTTCAGGACACTATTCTAAGAAACAAAGAAATAGGCATAAATGGTACATTGGTTGTTTGTAATGAAGAGCATCGTTTCATTACAGCAGAACAATTGAATGAGATAGATAGTCTTAGCCCGATTATCTTAGAGCCGACAAGTAAGAATACTGCCCCGGCAATTGCTCTAGCAGCACTTCAGTTGCTTGAAAATGACGAAAACAGTTTAATGCTGGTTTCTCCGGCCGACCATTTAATGCATGGGACTGATGAATTAAGACAAGCTATCGAAGCCGGTATTTCACTCGCAGAATCTGGTAAGCTTGTTACGTTTGGCATTACACCCAGTAGTGCTGAGACAGGTTATGGATATATAAAAAAATCTACTCCTATAATTAACGGTTACAATATTGAATCGTTCATTGAAAAACCTAATGTTCTAAAAGCTAGAGAGTTTTACGAATCTGGGGAATATTATTGGAATAGTGGCACTTTCTTGTTTAAAGCTAGAGATTATTTGTCTGAACTTGAAAAGCACTGCCCCGAGATTCTTGAGTGTTGTAAGGCAGCCTTTGAGACTAAGTCTTGTGATCTCGATTTTATACGGCTTAACGAAAAATCTCTTGATACTTGTTCTTCTATATCTATTGATTACGCTGTGATGGAAGTTACTAGCAATTCAGTTGTTGTACCTCTAAATTGCGCTTGGAGTGATATTGGTTCTTGGTCTTCGTTGTGGGATATAAATGATAAAGATAGTAACGGTAATGCCATTAATGGTGATGTACTTGTTCACGACTGTTCTAATAGCATGTTTTATTCATCAGATCGATTAGTTACCGGCCTCGGTTTGGATAATATTGTTGTCGTAGAAACAAAAGACGCTATTTTTGTAGCTGATAAAAGTAAAGTACAGAATGTCAAAGAACTCGTGGCAGAATTGGATCTTTCTAGCCGTACAGAGCATATTTTGCATAGAGAAGTATATCGTCCTTGGGGGAAGTACGATTCTATTGACTCTGGGACACGTGACCATGTAAAGCGTATTACAGTAAACCCAGGTGAAAAGCTATCTATACAAATGCATCACCACCGAAGTGAACACTGGATTGTTGTTTCTGGAACAGCTAAAGTTACTAATGGTGATGAGATTAAGTTAATTACCGAGGACCAATCCATATATATACCATTAGGAAATATTCACGCTTTGGAAAACCCAGGCATGATTCCATTGGAAATGATCGAAGTTCAAACAGGTAGTTATCTAGGTGAAGATGATATTGTCCGCTTTGAGGATCGTTACGGTAGGTTAAAGTAATTATGGGTACTAGAGTTTTTGAAGTTATCAAGTCTAGCGGAATTGAATTTGGCACTAGTGGTGCTAGAGGTTTAGTTTCTGATTTTAGTCCACTTGTTTGTACGGCATTCACTCAATCTTTCTTAGAGGCTTTGGAGAAGAAGTACTTATTCGACACTATAGTCATAGGTATAGATAATAGACCAAGCAGCCCTCAAATAGCTGACTTTTGTATTAAGGCAGTTAAAGATTTCGGTAAGAAAGTTATTTTTTCGGGCGTATTACCTACACCTGCTCTTGCATATTTTTCGCAGAAAAACAACTTGCCCTGTATCATGGTAACTGGCAGCCATATACCATTTGACCGTAACGGGCTTAAGTTTTATACGCCAGATGGCGAGATCAGTAAAGACGATGAATCTATAATTGTTAATGCAACCAGTTTTCTTACTATTAATGAAGGTGTAAGTTCAGAGCGAGTTAGAATAAACCAAAGTCCTGCTCTCATGTATATTGATAGGTATATTTCATTGTTTGATGGTAAACCTTTGGCAGGATTAAAACTAGGGATATACGAACATTCTAGTGCAGGTAGAGATCTTTATAGTACAATTTTCGAATCACTTGGAGCTCATGTAACTTGTCTCGAACGAACCGACCACTTTGTTCCTATAGATACAGAGGCAGTTTCAGATGCTGATTCTCTTAAGGCACAAAATTGGTCTAAGGAACACGATTTTGACGTTATCTTCACGACTGATGGCGATGGTGATCGGCCATTAATTGCTGACGAAAATGGCGATTGGGTTAAGGGAGATGTGTTAGGGTTACTTTGTAGTGAGTTTTTGTCAATACAAGCTTTAGCTGTGCCAGTTAGTTGCAATTCTTCAATTGAAATATCTGGTTTTTTTAATAGTGTAGTTAGAACTAAAATTGGTTCTCCTTATGTTATTGAGAATATGGTAAAACTGTGTGAATCATATTCTCGTGTTGCAGGTTTTGAAGCAAATGGCGGGTACTTATTAGGTAGTTCAATTAATTTAGGTAGCTCGATGCTTTCTAAATTGGATACTAGAGATGCAGTTTTACCCGCCTTATGCTTAATGTTATTGTCACTAAGTAAACAGAGGTCTATTTCTAGTTTAGTTTCGTCTGTTTCGGTTAGGTATACGTCTAGTAATAGACTGAAGGGTGTTCATAGTGAAACTAGTAATAATTTGATTGCTCAAGCTTACAGCGACCCTGAATTATTTCTAACAACCGTTGGCTTTAACGTTTCGTCTATCGAGGAAGTAAATAACTTGGATGGGTTAAGAATTAAGTTTAATGACAGTGAAATAGTTCATTTGCGACCTTCTGGTAATGCCCCTGAACTTCGTTGTTACTCTGAATCTTCATCGTTGAATTTGGCAGATGAATATGTGAATAAAGTTTTGTCTTATGTCGAAATGCGATTGAAGTAGCTGGGAATTTTGATAGTTATAGGTTTATGTACTTTATGTCATTTCGTGAATTAGATAATTTAGTTTCAGTGGTAACTCCAGCATATAATTGCAAAGACTATATAGAGGGTTGTATTAAAAGTGTGGCTTCTCAAAGTGTAACTGTAAAAGAGCATATTATTGTTGACGATGGTTCAAATGATGGAACCAGTGAGTTTCTTGATGAGTTAGCCTGTAAATATAGTAAAGTTGTAGTTATGCATCAGACTAACCTTGGCGCCGGAGCAGCACGGAATAGAGCCATTGAAGTAGCTTCTGGGCGATATATAGCTTTCTTAGATTCGGATGATGAATGGCTCCCTGATAAGCTTGCCAATCAAATTGAGTATATGGAGTCAAATACATTGGCATTTACTTACGGTGACTATTATCGAAAGTGTAGCATTTCCGGAGAGGAGACGTTGAAGGTTTGCCCCAGTTCAATTTCTTATGAGCAGCTTTTGGTCAAGTGTCCAATAGGTTGTCTGACCGTTGCATACAATCAAGAAATGGTAGGTAAAGTTTATATGTCTCGAGTTAGACAGGGTCAAGATTGGTCTTTGTGGTTAAAAATCGCGTCTTCTGGTCACGTTTTGATAAAGTATCCCGGTAGCTTTGCAATATATAATGTTATTGCAGGTTCTTTATCCAAAAATAAATTTAAAAAGTTGATTAACGTGTATAGGGTGTATAAAGAGTTAGGGCTTGGTCGTTTGTCTTCTTTATATTATTTGTTTCTACATGTGATTAACATATTAAGAGGCAAATGATGCGTGTATTAATTACTGGTTCTAACGGTTTTCTCGGCAGTCAGTTGGTCAAGTGCTTAACAAGTTCAAATGTTCGCCTTTTGGATAGAAGTGAGTCCATTCACTCTTCAGAGTATGAATTCATCCAGGCGGAGATAAACGGAACTTCAAAGTATACTCAGGCACTAGAAGGCTGTGATGTTGTTATTCATTGTGCTGCAAGGGTTCATATCATGGATGATGCAGTAAAGAATCCCCTTGATGTATATCGTGAGGCTAATACAACAGGTACTCTAAACCTCGCAAGACAAGCAGCTGCGGCAGGTGTAAAAAGATTTATTTTTATTAGCTCCATTAAAGTCAATGGTGAAAGCACTTCATTAGGTAGTCCTTTTTTTGCGAGTGATCCTCACACGTTTGAAGATGACTACGGGCAATCTAAGTCTGAGGCAGAGTTAGGTCTTTATAGTTTAGTAAATAATGTTGGTTTAGAGCTTGTTGTTATCAGGCCAACGTTAGTTTACGGGCCTGGAGTTAAAGCTAATTTTTTGTCGTTGTTAAGTCTTGTATCTAGAGGAATTCCTTTACCTTTTGGGAGTATTACTAATAATCGTAGAAGTTTAGTTTCGGCGACGAACCTTGTTGACCTTATTGTAACTTGCATTGACCACCCGAAAGCGGTTAACCAAACCTTCTTAGTTTCTGACGATCATGATGTGTCTACCTCTGAGATAGTCGAATATATGTCGAAAGCGCTTGGTAAGAAACAATGGCAAGTTCCTGTGCCTGTTTGGTTCTATAAACTAGCAGGTAAGCTACTTGGCAAACAGGATGTCGTTGATAGACTTTTAGGCTCTCTTCAAGTGGACATTACCCATACCAAAGAAACCCTAAATTGGACGCCACCTCAAACACTTGAAGCTGGCTTTCAAGAAACTGCTCAAGCATTTTTACAATCCAAGCAAAAGTGATATTTATGATCAGACTATTAGATTTTTTAGCCGCCTTTTTGGGCCTGCTTTTACTATGGCCAGTATTGCTTATCGTTACAATAGTCGGCTTGTTTGATACTGGCTCTCCTATCTTTGTTCAAGAGCGGGTTGGTCGTAACAAGAAACCTTTTAAGCTAATTAAGTTTCGTACAATGTCAGTGGAGACGAAGTCAGTAGCTAGTCATTTGGCTAGCAATGCTTCCATTACAAAATTGGGTCGCTTTCTTCGTAAGACCAAGATTGATGAGTTGCCTCAATTGATTAATGTTGTGAAAGGTGAAATGAGTTTGGTTGGTCCTCGTCCTAATTTGTTTAATCAAGAAGAGTTGATCAAAGAGCGTGAGGTACATGGCGTATATGATGTATTACCTGGTATTACGGGCCTGGCTCAAGTACAGAACATTGATATGTCTACTCCTGAGCTGTTGGCCAGAACGGACAAGCAGATGATAGATTCGTTGACTTTGAAAGATTACTTTAAGTATATCTTAATGACTGCGACAGGCAGTGGCTCTGGCGATGCAGTCAAATAGTGCCGCCTATTGGGGTGATCCTTACAACCCTATAAATATCAATAAGGATCAACCATTTAACCCTATATCTGTCTCACCCATGAGTCGATTTCACTCTTGTTTTATGCCCAATGAGACAGCGGTTTTATCCCCAATAATCAGATGTGCCTCGGGTGTTTAATGTTCGGTCGGGCACTCCAATTCCTTATTTTTGGCATCGTTTGCCATTCGTTTTACATGTATTAGAAGAATCAAAAATATGAAAATTGCTATCGCTGGTACCGGTTACGTTGGTTTGTCAAACGCCATGTTGTTGGCCCAAAATCACGAAGTTGTGGCCGTTGACATTATTGAAGAAAAAGTCACACTGCTTAATAACAAGCAATCGCCGATTGTGGATACTGAAATATCAGACTTCTTGGCCGATAAAGATCTCAATTTCACGGCAACGTTAGACAAACAGCTGGCTTACAAAGAGGCCGACTATGTGGTGATTGCCACCCCGACAGACTATGACCCGCAAACCAACTACTTCAACACCCAGTCAGTCGAAGCGGTCATTAAAGATGTCATGGCGATCAATCCAAGTGCTGTTATGGTGATCAAATCGACAGTCCCTGTTGGTTACACGGCGCGAATCTCACAAGAGCTAGGCTGTGAGAACTTGATCTTCTCCCCAGAGTTTCTGCGTGAAGGCCGCGCACTGTATGACAACTTGCACCCCTCTCGAATCATTGTCGGTGAGCAATCAGAAAGAGCGCGCGTCTTTGCGCAGCTGTTGCTTGAAGGGGCAGAGAAGAAAGACGTACCAGTCCTGTTTACCGATTCCACCGAAGCGGAAGCGGTCAAGCTCTTTTCCAACACCTATCTTGCCTTGCGTGTGGCCTATTTTAATGAGTTAGATACCTACGCAGAAACCCACGGCCTCAATGCACGCCAAATCATAGAGGGGGTGGGTTTAGACCCGCGCATCGGTAATCACTACAACAACCCTTCGTTTGGTTACGGCGGTTACTGCCTACCTAAAGACACCAAGCAACTGCGCGCCAACTACCAAGATGTGCCTAATGAGATCATTGGTGCGATTGTTGAGGCCAACCGCACCCGCAAAGACTTTATCGCTGAGTCGATTTTAAGCCGCAAGCCTAAACGCGTGGGCATTTACCGCTTGATCATGAAATCCGGCTCAGACAACTTCCGCGCATCCAGTATTCAAGGGGTGATGAAGCGCATTAAAGCCAAGGGGGTCGAAGTGGTGGTCTATGAGCCAGTGCTAGAGGAAGAGGAATTTTTCCACTCCAAGGTAATGCGAGACTTAGAAGAGTTCAAAGCCACTTGCGATGTGATCGTCTCTAACCGTATGGTCGATGAAATCCGAGATGTGGAAGAAAAAGTCTATACCCGCGACCTGTTCGGCAGTGACTAATCGCTATCTCGCCCCTTGTGCAACCAAGGGGCGAGATAGCTCGCGTGACTTGCTCTCTTTTTCTCTATAATATGAACCTAGTTCTCTAATAAAAAAGTTCACCCACTAATAAAACTACACTCACTATGCAGCGACTTCAGTTTCTTTGGCAACTTTCCCGCACCAACAAACGCATTGTTAGCGTATTGGTGGATGTGCTTTTAATTTTCTTCGCCTTTCACCTCGCGTTACTGGTGAGGCTGGGGGATGATGATTATCTTTCTCACCCTCCTGTGTGGGGGGTATTGGCAGCCGTGACGGTCGTGACGGTGGCGGTGTTTGCGCGCTTAGGGCTGTATCG
This sequence comes from Vibrio sp. R10-SG-ISO4, assembly GCF_059834135.1. Lineage (NCBI taxonomy): Bacteria > Pseudomonadati > Pseudomonadota > Gammaproteobacteria > Vibrionales > Vibrionaceae > Vibrio > Vibrio sp. R10-SG-ISO4. The sequence continues at coordinate 148,923 of NZ_JCBDHJ010000022.1, read as the reverse complement.
GGCGGTGCTGCGTTACCTCACTTTTCAGGCGTTGTTTGTGGTCACGGCCGGGGCATTCCTTTCGGCGTTGCTGCTGTCCGCATTAAGCTTTTACATGACAGAACAAGTGCCACGCACTGTACCGATCATTTACGGCGCGTTCTTGGCGTTGTTTTGTGGTGGCCCGCGCGTAGTGGTACGCTCGTTGGTAGCGCAGAGCGTTCAACGCAAATGTCGTGAGGTGGTGATTTACGGTGCCGGCTCGGGCGGGCGCCAATTGGCGATGGCATTGCGAAGTTCAGGGGAGTACCGCGTACGCGCGTTTATTGATGGCGATGAAACCCTCACTAATACTGTGATTTTAGGTTTGCCGGTGCTGGCGATCAGTGATGTGATGCCGCTCATCAACAAATACGACATCTCTCAAGTACTGTTGGCGGTACCTAGCGCCAAGCGCTCGCGCCGTAAGGCGATTTTGGACAAGTTAGCCAAGCTGCCGGTGGAAGTGCTCACTGTGCCAGACATGACGGACATCGTCTCCGGCAAAGCCAAAATCGATGAGCTCAAAGATGTGCCTATCGAAGATTTGCTTGGGCGCGATCCGGTTGAGCCACAGCAAGTGCTGCTTGAAGCCAATATCAAAGATAAAGTTGTGATGGTCACCGGCGCTGGCGGCTCGATTGGCTCTGAGCTGTGCCGACAAATCGTCATGCAGCAGCCACAAGCAATCGTGTTGTTTGAGTTGTCTGAATTTGGCTTGTACCAAATTGACCGCGAACTGAACCAACTCAAAGCAGACAAAGGCCTCACCTGTGAGATCATTCCACTGCTCGGTTCAGTGCAGCGCCAGCACCGTTTAGAAACCGCGATGAAGTCGTTTAAGGTGCAAACCGTCTACCACGCTGCGGCCTACAAACATGTCCCCTTAGTGGAGTACAACGTCATTGAAGGGGTGCGCAATAATGTCTACGGCACCTTCTATACCGCGTGTGCGGCCATTGACGCGGGCGTTGAATCCTTTGTGTTGATCTCAACCGATAAAGCGGTGCGCCCGACCAACGTCATGGGCACCACCAAACGAATGGCAGAGCTTGGTTTACAAGCTCTGGCCGAGCAAGAAAATGCCAAAACCAATGGCACGCGTTTTTGTATGGTGCGCTTTGGTAACGTACTGGGCTCATCGGGCTCTGTGATTCCGCTGTTTAAAAAGCAGATTGCCGCAGGCGGCCCGGTCACGGTCACCCACCCAGACATCACCCGTTACTTTATGACCATCCCAGAAGCGGCGCAGTTGGTGATCCAAGCGGGCGCAATGGGCAAAGGCGGCGATGTGTTTGTGCTGGATATGGGCGAGTCGGTGAAGATTACCGATTTGGCACAGAACCTGATTCACTTATCTGGCTTAGAGGTCAAATCCAGAGAGAACCCGCATGGCGACATCGACATTCATTTCTCAGGCTTGCGCCCTGGGGAAAAGCTCTACGAAGAGCTATTGATTGGCGACAACGTCAAACAAACGGCGCATGAGCGTATCATGACGGCGCAAGAAGTCTTCTTACCTCTCGATGAGTATCAATCCCTGCTCAACCAATTGGATTTGGCCTGTCATTCGCTTGCACATGAGCGTATTCGTGAACTGTTGCTTGAGGCGCCAACAGGGTTCAACCCAACCGATGGCATTGGTGACTTGGTGTGGAAAAACCTCAAAACGATGGACGAAACAGAATCGGCCGTTGTGGAGTTGATGCGCGGATAAGCGGTGAGGCCCTCTAGTCACATTTGAATTCACAACGTTGATAAAAACAAAGCCACTGATGCGTTCAGTGGCTTTGTTGTTTATAGCGTGAGTGGTACCCGTCGCCTTTCAATTACAGCATAGAGCTTTCTTGCTGCTGCTTTTGTTGCTTCTCTTTTTCCGATTGCTGATTAAAGGCCGACATCAAATCCGAATGAATGTAATTCATCGATAGCTGAAAGCTCATATGTGGCGCGTTTAACGTGATTTCCGTCTCTCCATCTTGGTAGGTGGCAGACTTATTGCCCACAAACGGAATTTTCTGATTGATAAGCCGATACTTTTGTGCGAGCACGCCATTTAAGTAATCGAACTTATTTTTAGGCAGCTCCGTCAACACGCCAACCAGTGTGCCTGATCGGTTAAAGATGGTGGTCACATCGCTAATGTCTTCAAACTGGATTTGGCTCTGTGAGATTTGATACATATCACCTTGGCTGTATTTATTGACGCCTTGATGAGTCACCCTGTATTGACGTTTTAGATCGTCCACGGTGGTTTCGCCAATGGTTAAGCCAAATACCGTCGGGTTGGCCATTGCCGATTGGCAGAAAAATAAGAGTGCGAAGAGATATTTTTTCATTGTCAGTCCATTTTAGTAAAGGTGGGTATTGTTGAGATAGCCAATGGTATGGTTTTTAGGCAAGTAAACCTCGGTCCATTGACTGCCAGTCGATAGCACATAGGCGCGATCTCCGCGTGACACACTCAGCAAAGCTTCGCTGTCAAAATCGGTCGCTTTGTAAACCGACGTGGTCTCCACTTGAACGGTTTTGGTTCTTAGCTTGTTGAGAATCGCTGATAATTGGGATTGCGCTTTTTTATAGTTTTTCTGAGTAGACTTAGCGTACCAGAAGGCCGCCAATTCATTGTTTTTTCGGACACCTCGTCCGTTTTCATATCTTCCTGCAAGGTTGTACTGAGCCACTTCATCACCGCGTTTAGCCGCTTTTTCGTACCACATGAAGGCTTGAGCGTCGTCTTTTTCTGTCCCTTTCCCTTCAGCATACATCACGCCAAGGTTATTCTGTGCCGAGAGGTTCCCTTGCTCCGCCGCCTTTTTATACCATTTGAACGCTTGACGTATATCCATAGAGACGCCTTCTCCATTGCTGAGCATCCAGCCTAGTCGGAATTGCGCATCGTGAATGTCTTGCTCGGCGGCTTTTTCAAACCATTGGTAGGCTTTTTGGTGATTTTTTTCTCTCCCGTAGCCCAAGTAGTAGTGGTTCGCAATATAGTAGTCAGACCACGCATGGCCTTGTTTGCTGGCGTTCAAGAAATAGTCGTATGATTGGTGGTAGTCTTTTTTAATGCCATCGCCAAAGTAGTACATTTTGGCCAAGTTAAATGATGCATATTTGTTAGCCTTAGCGACTTGAGACAGTAACTCAAACGCTTTTTGCGTGTCTTTGGCTGTACCGATGCCGTACAAATAATATCGGCCTAGGCTAGAGATGGAAGTGGTGGAGCCGGATGAGGCCGCTTTCGACATCCAATAGAAGGCTTTTTCTTCGTTGATCTGAGTGCCTTGACCCTCTTCATAGAGCCAAGCTAAGTTTCTTGCCGCATCTCGATTGTTACTTTCGGCAGCTTTGGAATACCATTGCAAAGCCGTTGCATAGTTTTGGGTAACGCCATTTCCTAAGTCATACGCTAATCCGATAAAGAATGAACAATATGAGTGGCTCTCCACACAGCGTTCGTACCATTTCAGCGATTGTGTGTAGTCCTCTTGGCGCCAATACCAATCCCCCAGTTGTTTTATCGCTTGTTGATCGTGTGTTTCTGCCTTAAGCCAGAGCGGGAATAGATCGTTGTTGTCGGCCAGCACTTTTGTCGCTTGCTCAACTTGGTTTTGTGACGCTTGGGTGAGGTAAGAGAGCGATTCTTTAAACCTTTCTTGTGCCAGCAGATACATACCATAGTCGTATTGCGCCATGGCTAATCCTGAATCTGCGGCTTTTTTCAGCCACTCGATATCTTGACTCGAGGGGCGATTGGTTGAAGTAAAAAGACGGTACATGGATTGAGCGTCGCCGTCTAAAGCCAATGTTTGCCATGTATCTCGAGCTTTCTCGTGCTCGCCCTCTTGATACGCCTTTTCTGCCGATTCATACGTTGCAGCGCAGCCTGATACCATCAATGCAACGAAAGTACTCACCAACCACTTGTTCTTTAGCATTATCCCTAACCTTAAGTACTGTAAAAAATAGTAACAATATCTTAATTATGCTACAAAATGCATCGTTTGTTTTCAATGAGTTGTGTGTCTTGAAGCCGGGGTTGAGGGGGAAAAGCGGCGGTTTGTCACTTTTTTACTAGGGCTGTTGATTCGCTAACGAATGAGTACTATTGAGTGAGCAGTGTTGGATTGCTTGTTTCTCGTATTACGGGCGGTTCACCTTTACTCGGTTTCGTCCGTTACGTTTTGCGTCATAGAGCGCATGATCAGCTCTTTTCAGAACGTCGGAGACTTGTGTTTCGTCAGTGCCTAGACTGGCGACGCCGATGCTGATGGTAACGGGCTTCGCATCGTCTAGTGCCAGATTCGCAATGCGTGCTCTCAAGGTGTTGGCGAGGTGTGAGGCACCGGTAAGGTCCGTGGACGGACAAACAATTAAAAACTCCTCTCCACCCCAACGGCCTAACACGTCAGTTTGGCGCAGGGTGTCACGAAGTGTGTTGGCAATGGCGCGCAATGTGTTGTCACCCACATCATGGCCATACGTATCATTGATGACCTTGAAGTGATCGATGTCGATAAGGATAACCGCAAATGGATGGCCATACCGTTGCCCTCTTTGAAACTCTTGGTTAAGCACACGATCGAGTTCCCTGCGGTTATAGATATCGGTCAGTGGATCGGTCACCGACAGCTGTCTTAACTTGGCTTCAAGTGTAATTCGATCGGTGACATCCTCGATGACGGCTTGAACCGCTGGCTCTCCATCCCATTCAATCAAGTTGTCGTAGACGCGAAAGTAACGAATCTCGCCATCAAAACATCGATTTTTCACAACCGTCTTGGCCCCGGATAAACGGCCACTAATGAGTGATTGATAACGTACCTGAGCGTTAGCGTGTTCCTCCTCGGGTAGGAAGGAGAGTAAGTTGACATCACGGAGCACGGCATCGATGGACGGCGCGCGCATCAAGTCAACCCAAGCTTGATTGACAAAGATGGGGTTAAAATTGCGGTGGACGCAAATGCCCTGCCCAGACTTAATGATCAGCTGCTTGAATTTTCGCTCATTTTCGTGAAGTTGCTGTTGGGCTCGTTCTTGCGCTGAGAGATCGATAACCGTGACTTGTAAAGCCGGTTCTCCGTTCCACTCAATCACATGATCGATGGCAAACACGGAGAACTCTCGACCGTGTCGATCGCGATTACGAAAGGTTCTCCCGCGGGGAAGAACGTCACCTTTGAGTGTTTGATGATAGTTGTCGATCGCTTGGGGATGGTAGGACGGATCAATCAAGTCAAGAAACGAGTCTATCGAGTTGAGGAGTTCAGAGGCGCTAGAGTAGCCATACAGGTGCGCGTAGTATTCATTGACGAATACGGTCTCTAAGTTTTGGATAATGATGATGCCATACTGGGTATCAATGGTTAACTTTGGCATGGCTGTCCTCGTACTTATTTTGCACACATGTGCAATCGAATACGCATATTACGATCGGAAGAAAAACGAATCCACAATTGTCATCACGTTGTTTTGTCATCCGAATAACACGATGGCGCCAAAGCGAACCTGAATTGAGCGGTCAAAGAGTGAACGATTGACGTGTCAGGTTGGGGGGGAGTGGCTGACTAAACGCCGATGTTATTGACATGAGTTCATATGCACCTATAATCGCAGCCCGATGGTAGTTATTCATAGCACTTATGGATAGTTGGCGTGTACCAAACGCTGCCATCTTTTAAGGCTCTCTATGTCCTTAAAAATGACGTTTAACATACATGAGTATCTTATTTGTATGAAGCCAAGTCTTTGACTTGGCTTTTTTTTTACGCTCAGATAGGGGGTATCACGCCCAGCTAGCGCGGGCCGTTGGCTACTATTCGAAAGAGATATCGTGTGTCACGATGGATATGGATAAGCCATCACAAAATGCGTTTTAAGACTCTATCCGCTCTTACGCGGGTGATCTTACGCATCAGCTTTTTCACCGGCAGCGGGTAGTCTTCAAATTTCTCCACTTGCTTATAAGTGCAGATTAACTGCGTGTGCTTGAGGATGTTCTCTACCTCCTGCTCGAACTGCGGGGTGAGGTGATGGTAGTCATCTCTGATGAGCAGCGCGTTTTCGAGATCCAAGCTCCACGCACGCGGGTTGAGGTTGTTGCCTGTGATCAGCATGTAGCGCTTATCGACCCAAATGCCTTTGAGGTGGAAGCTATTTTCATCATGCTTCCATAATCTCAGAGAGAGCTTTCTAGCGGCAATATTGGCTTCATTGGCTTTGGCAAACGCGCGCAAGTTGCGCTCGTAAAGATAAGGCAGGCCGCCGATGGTTTTGAACTCTTGCTCCGGGGAGATGTAAAAGTCGTTGGCGGTCTTATCACCCACCACAATGGTGACTTTTACGCCGCGACGGATGGCTTTTTTTACCTCTTTCGCGACGCTGCGCGGGAAGTTGAAGTAGGGCGTGCAGATGAAAATCTCATCTTTGGCCATCGCCAGTAAATGGTTGATGCTTTGGTTGAGCTTGTTGCGCTTTTTCCCCACGCCGACAATCGGCGTCACCGCCACTTGATGCGCGCCAATGCTTTGCGGCTCAAACGGGTAACTGGCTTTGGCCAGTTGCGCGCGCAATTGGCGAATTTGCGCTTTGATCTGCGCGGTTTCCGGCTTGCTTGGGCACGCGAGATCGTTCACGGCCGGGTGCGCCACCATCGCTTCATCAATAAACTCGGCCATACTATCGGCGAGCGCTGGGTTCGCCAATACATGGTAGCGGTCAAAGCGATAGCGCTCTTTATAATGCAGGTAGATGTTGTTTAAGCTGGCGCCGCTGTAGATGACTTGATCATCAATCACAAAACCTTTGAGGTGCAGTACACCAAACACTTCACGCCCACGCACCGGAATGCCGTACACAGGCACGCGATGGGTATATTGCTCAGCAAAGCGCTTGTACATCGCGGCGTTGGTTTCGCCTGGCTCTGCGCCAATCAACCCACGCTGCGCGCGGTGCCAGTCGACGCACACTTTCACATCGAGACCCGGGTTACGCTGCTTGGCTTCATAGAGCTCGGTGAGGATCGCTCGGCCGGCCTCATCGTCTTCCAAGTAGAGCGCAACCAGATAGATTCGCTTGCTTGCCTGACGAATCGCTTCAATTAAGCGAGTTCGAAAATCGGCCGCGGAAAACAGCGTTTCAAACTGAGCTGGATCCTGAGCCAGAGCAGGCAGTTGCTCAAACAAATTACGATTGGTCATCATGGTGACGGCGTTACCTTTATTTAAAGTGGACAGGGAGTTTAGCAAGAAATCGGTGATGGTTGATAGGTTTGCGTCAAGACGAAAGTGTATTTTTGTGTGTGTGGGGGAGTTCCTAGTTTCTAGTGCCTAGTTCCTAGAGGGTGGGGCTAGTGGTTTTTGGGGGTGTTTTATGCTTAAACGTTTGCTGCTAGGCCGTGGGTACTGAGATCTTGTTTTGTGTCTCTCCATTCCCCTCTAGGCACTAGGAACTAGGACCTTATTTTCTCTCTCCCTCACTTCAACTGAATACCGTGACGTTGAATATGAGCGAGTAAGTCCTCTGAGGTGACAGTGTGTGTGATTATCACATCGACGTTGTAGGGGAGCGTTGATTGCTCGAATTGGTCTTGAATTTGGGCGATGGTACTCATCGAAAGATGCGGACCCTCTAGAGCGAGAACGATGTCGGAGCTGTCTTTAAAGGTGCCTAGCGCCCTTGAGCCAAACACCCAAGCGTGCTCGACGAGTGGGTGCGCAAGGACAATCTCTTCGATTAATTGGTATTGATGGGGTTTTAGACCCATCGTTGCAGCGCAGGTGTCGACGTTTGGTGTGAGCATAGGCGGGTTAACCGTGCTTAGCCTGCAAATAGTGGGTGACTTGTTCTATCACCGGCGCAAACGACTCCAAAATGAGCTTTTGAGCTTCGAGTACGTTGGCTTCGTCATAGGTATGCGACAGCAGGTTGCGTTTAATCAACGCCTCCAATAGTGTTTCGCACTGCTCAGAGGAGAGGTGCTTCGCTTCCAGCGCGGTTCGAAAGACACTGCGCGGAGAGGCGACATCAAAGCCCTCGAATTCAAGCAAGTCTTTTAACGTTTTCCACGTTAGCTCGAAGGAAAACTCAAACGTTTGCACTAAACCCGCCAGTTCCAGTTCGTTGTAACTCTCTTGCGCGCAGGCTCTTTTGAGCCTTTGTTGCACTTTACTCAAATTTTGTAAACGTTGCTTCCAACGGTCTGGATTTGAGTTCATCGTTGTTCACCTGGGCAGGATGGGTCTCGCTTTAATGGTTACTTTACTGTGTTTGGGGGGAAGTTCCTAGTGGGGGGAGTTCCTAGTGGCTAGTTCCTAGTTCCTAGAGGGTGGGGGCTAGTGGTTTTGGGGGTGTTTTATGCTCAAATGTTTGCTGCTGGGCAATAGGTACTAAGATCTTGTTTCGTGTCTCTCCACTCCCTTCTAGGCACTATGACCTAGGATCTTATTTGTGTCTCTCCATTCCCCCTCTAGGCACTAGGAACTAGGATCTAGGAACTCGCCTCTAAATTCCCCATCGCCACTAACTGTGGTTTACCGCGCACATAGCGCTCAAACAGATTCTTCACATCATTTGGCAGTGCGCTTTTGTCGAGCGTGGTAAAGCCATGTTGGGCGTAAAAGGCTTCGAGGTGAGGGTAGGCAAAGCAGTAGTCGTGTGGGCCGAGGATGTGCTTCTGGCAATACTCAAGCAGCTCGTGACCCAGCCCTTGGCCTCGCTGGCTCGGCACCACAAGCATGCCGGTTAATAAGCGATATTCAGCAAGGCTTCGAAAGCGTACCACCGCCGCGATTTCGGTGCCGATATAGCCCGCAATCACTAACTCATCACTCTTCGCTTTACCCGCCGGATAGTGCGCTTTATACAAGCGGTTCACCAGCGGCAGCTTCATCGCCTCAACCTCAACAATCTTTGAAAACACCCCAAACTCCTTGCCATCCATCTACCTCTCTCCATAATACCACCCACCACCCACCACCCACCACCCACCACCCACCACCCACCACCCACCACCCACCACCCACCACCCACCACCTCTAGGAACTAGAGACTAGGAACTATGCCCCCCCTTCTAGGAACTAGGCACTAGAAACTAGGAACTCTCATTCCCATCGAGTAGAATATCAACACCTGTCAACCACCCAACCTTATCCATGCTGACACCCATGCCTGAAACCATTCAAACCCACGCCGACCTCGCTTGCCACCATACCTTTGCCATCGCGCAAACCTGTGAGGTGCTGATTGAAGCCCACACGCAGCAGGATATTATCGACGTGTATCAAAACCGTGATTATGCGACGTTGCCTAAGCTGATGCTGGGTAAGGGCAGCAATATGCTGTTTACCGCGCCGTATCAAGGTGTGGTGATCATCAATCATTTGCTCGGCAAAACCGTGCAAGAGAGCGACACGCATTGGCATTTGCATATTGAGGCGGGGGAAGACTGGCCAGCACTAGTGAAGTGGTGCGTAGAGTCTGGCTACGATGGGTTGGAAAACCTGGCCTTGATTCCGGGCTGTGCCGGCAGTGCGCCGATTCAAAACATTGGCGCTTACGGCGTGGAGCTACAAGATGTGTGCGAATACGTGGATGTGCTCTGTCTGGAGAGCTTTGAAGTACGCCGAATGCACGCGCAAGCGTGCCAGTTCGGTTATCGTGATTCGATTTTCAAACGCGATTTATACCAAAAAGTGGTGATTGTGGCGCTTGGCTTAAAGCTCGCCAAAGCGTGGCAGCCCAATATTGCTTATGGCCCGCTGCAAGGCTTTGCGCGTGAAAGTGTCACCGCCCAAGAGATTTTTGATACCGTGTGCCGCGTTAGACAAGAAAAGCTGCCCGATCCGCGCGTGCAAGGTAACGCAGGCAGTTTTTTCAAAAACCCCGTCGTGAGCAAATCAGACTATGAAAGGTTAAGCGATGCGTTTCCAACGCTGGTGGCCTATCCCGCTGGTGATAAAGGTGAAGGCGCGATGAAGCTCGCCGCCGGATGGCTGATTGACCAATGTGGGCTAAAAGGGCATCGCATTGGCGGGGCGCAAGTGCACCCGAATCAAGCCTTGGTGATAGTGAATACCGGTGACGCGAGTGCTGAAGATGTGCTGGAACTTGCCGCGACTGTGCGCGCCAAAGTACAAGAAACCTTTGGTGTCACGCTCGAGCACGAAGTGCGCTTTATGGGGCCACAAGGCGAGACGCGCCTTGAAACGCTACTGGAAGAGGGGCGAGTCAGCGTGGCGAAGTCGTCTATTAGTACGCAGGGAACAGCTAATACGCAAGGAGTAACGCGATGAAAGAGCACCACACCAAACTCACGCTCTTGAGCCAGCTCAGTGACGGTCAATTCCACTCGGGTGAGGCGCTCGGTGAACAGCTGGGCATCTCACGTGCGGCAGTCAGTAAACACATTAAAGGCATTCAAGAGTGGGGCGTCGACATCTTTCGTGTCCAGGGCAAAGGTTACCAGTTGGCCAAACCGATGCAGTTGCTCGATGAAGCCGTGCTCAAAGCCGGCGTGGCGACGCCACTTGAGCTGATCCCAATTATTGACTCGACCAATCAACATCTTCTCAATCAAGCGGACAGCCTAACGTCAGGCGCGGTCTGCTTAGCAGAATATCAAGCCAAAGGGCGTGGCCGACGCGGCCGAGAATGGATCTCACCGTTTGGCTCTAACCTTTATCTTTCGATGTTTTGGCGTCTCGATGCTGGCATGGCCGCCGCTATGGGGCTGAGCTTAGTGGTCGGTGTAGCGATTGTCGAAGCGCTGGAAGCCCTCGGGATTGACGGTGTGAAGCTCAAATGGCCCAACGATCTCTATTACCAAGACAAAAAACTCGCTGGGATCTTGGTCGAAATGTCCGGTCAAGCGGGCGGCGCTGCTAACCTTGTGATTGGCATGGGCATGAACCTGCAAATGGCCGCGAGCAACGAGCGCTCCACCTCGGCCATTACCCAGCCTTGGACCTCCCTCTTTGAGGTGACCGGGGAAAGCGTCGATCGCAATCAACTGGCGATCACCTTAATTAAAACCCTGCACCGCGCGCTGTCTGATTATGAACTGCAAGGGATGCACGGCTTTGTCGAGCGTTGGAACCGGTTGGATAACTTTCTCGGTCGTCCTATAAAACTCATTATGGGGCCAAGAGAGGTGGTTGGCATTGCAAGGGGCATCAACGCGCAAGGCGCGGTGTTGATTGAGACAGAGCAAGGGGTAGAAGAGTATGTGGGCGGGGAAGTGAGTCTGAGGGGCGCATGAAAACGGGCGAGCGAATACTCCACATCATCAAACGCGAAGGCCGCGTGACCGCCAAGCAGATTGCCGATCTGCTGGATATGACGACCATGGGCGCGCGTCAGCATTTGCAAGCGTTGGAAGACGACAACTTGCTGGCGATTGAAGATATCCGCGTCAAAGTGGGTCGGCCGACACGCCACTGGTCTTTAACGGCGAAAGGTCATCGCCATTTTGCCGATCGTCATGGAGAGCTGACGATTCAAGTCATCGACGCGGTAGAGCGTCTGTATGGCCTCGAAGGGGTAGAAAAAGTGACCCTCGATCGCGAAAGCCAAACCTTGGCGCACTATCAAGCGCGTATGCACGGCTGCGAGACGCTAGAAGCCAAGCTCAAAGCCCTAGTCGAGATCCGCGAACAAGAAGGCTACATGGCCGAGTTCGAAGCCTGCGACGGCGGCTATCTGTTCACCGAAAACCATTGCCCCATCTGCCGCGCCGCGACCCATTGCCCGAGTTTATGCCAATCAGAGTTGAACATCTTCCGCCAACTGCTCGGCCCAGAGTGTCATATTGAGAGGACGGAGCATATTGTGCGGGGGGAGAGACGGTGTAGGTATAGGGTTGTAGAGGCGAGTTCCTAGTGCCTAGTTCCTAGAGGGGACTCAAGCGAAGCTTGAATGGGTTTTTCTAGGAACTAGGCACTAGAAACTAGGAACTGTCCCACAACTGAGACTCCCCCCTTCCCCCTCTTTTTATCGCTGACTTTTTAACCTATTCTTAACGTTTGATGGGTGAGGCAAGGAGGCGCACATGGACACTTCACCGCTTTTTCAGCAACTGCCGCCGTTCGATGAACTGGTCGAATTGGCGCAAAAGAATCCCGATGCGTTTGTCGCTCTCAAAAAAGAGATCTGCGAGGAAATGATCAGCGCGGCGTCTGAGCCAATGCAAGCTAGGCTCTGGGCGCAGCAAAGTCATATAGATCGAGTGGTCAGCCGCTGTAAAAACCCTAATCACACCAATGTTGTCCTCATGCGTGAGCTCGTTACGCAAATGACCAAATTCCAGCAAGCGCTCGACACCGACACGTTGCTTGAACCCCAACAAAAGGCAGAGGTCATTCCATTTGATGCGTGGCGCTGAGCGACATTGCGTCGACTCGGCGCCGATCTGAGAGCGGGTGTTTGAGTCACCCGTTTTGGAGAGAGGGGGGCTTGGCGGATCAAGCGTCGCCGAGACTCTCCCATTCCGTCAACAATTGCATAATGTTGTAGGAGTCTTGCCAGTTGGCACAAGGGCTGAGCAGCTCTTTTTGTCCGGCTTCTATGGCACGGCGCACCTGGCGTACTTGATACAAGAACGCGTCGCCTTCTGCTGTTACCGTCACGTCGCGCTTAGAGGTCTCATAGATTTCCACACTGACTCGGTTGTCTTGAGCGGGAAGCCAGGGGTTAGTTTCCATGGTCATACAGCCTTTACTGCCAAGGATTGTGAAGTGATGCTTCAAACCATGATCTTCAGCGGTGTGCACGGTGGCGGTGTGTTGGTCGCCAAAACTCATCAACAATGTCGTTTCACAGATGTTGTTGTCGGCGCCTCTTCGGCTGATGGCCTTGAGAGAACGATTCGCAAAAGCGTCTTCTCCCAGCAGGGTTTTCACAACCAGGTACAGTAACGAGATTGGGTAGCAACCAAGGTTGTATATCGCCCCTTTGCTGTCTGGATTGACGAACTGGCCGATGGAGGCAATGTAAGAGGTATGAATCGAGCGCAGTTCACCAATCTCACCGGATTTGAGTATGGTAACCAGCTCTTGAATCAAAGGGTGATGCAGGTACATCAAGCCTTCGGCGAAAAACACCTGATGGTCTTTGACCGCTTGTAGCGCCAGTTCCGTCTTTTCCATATCGATGGAAAGCGATTTCTCACACAAAATCGCTTTACCTTGTTGAGCCGCCTTAATAATAAAGTCATGGTGAAGATGGTTCGGCAAGGCAATGTAGATAATATCGACTTGCTCATCACTCAGTAGCGCGTCGTAATCTGTGAATGTGTTTGCAATCCCGTACTGCTTGGCAAAGGCTGCTAAATTGCTCTCAGAGCGCCCCGCTACCGCGTACAGCTCACTTTGACTATCCTGTTTAATGGCTTCTGCCATCACGCCAGAGATAAAACTGGTTCCAAGAATGCCCCATTTCATGATATTTGCGCTCCATTTTGTTGTGTTTCAAAAGCCTGAACCAACTCGGTCATCTCCGAAGCGATAAATGCGCGGGTATGGGCCATAGTGAAATGGGCTTCAATAGCCGCACGATTCTCATAACGTTCCCACAAAATCACTCGTTGTGGCATGTTGTCATCGTACGTCGCCATTGCTTGTAAGCAGCCGGCTTCACTTTGCATATCAAGGCAAAATTGCTCGATGGCTTGGATAACCGTCGCTCTTGGTTGTTCAGCATTCATTCTCAGCTCAGCGGTGACAAAAATCGTTTGGCTCATGAGTGGTCTCTGTGTTGTTGGCTTTGGATGTTCAAGGTCAACTTTAATTGACGCGTTCTAATTGATAAACTTTCCGCCAGTTTATTCTTTATTAACTATAGGTGCGCAATGGACAAGCTGACCAGTATGAAAGTCTTTGCCTGCGTGGTTGAACAGGGCAGTTTTCGCAGCGCAGCGCATCACTTCGACTTGTCTCCTACCATGATTGGCAAACATGTTCGATTTCTAGAGCAAAGTTTAGGGACACAATTGATTCATCGCACCACCCGAAAACAGTCACTCACCGAAGCGGGCAAACTCTACTACCAAGAGTGCCATCGGATTATTGAAGACATCGCCAACGCCGAAAATTTGATTCATACGCTGATCAATCGGCCCCGTGGTACGGTCAAAGTGAATTGTCCTGTCACCTATGGAAAGACGGTATTGGCGCCGATCGTCGCCGACTTTCTCTCTGAGCATCCTGATATCAATGTAGAAATGTTGCTCGACAATAACCTGATTGACCCGTTTCGAACGGATGCCGATGTTATTATCCGCATAGGTGAACTGGTGGACTCTTCACTGGTTGCAAGAAAGCTAGGCGATTATCCGATGACCTATTGTGCCGCGCCTTCGTATCTCAACGCACATGGACGGATTAAATCATTGGAAGATCTCAGACATCACTGCTGTTTGGGCTTTCACTATCACCAAGGTGAAAGCCAACAAGTGCTGAACCTGCCCGCCAGTACCTTTGATCAAAGCCGCATTAGGCTTGCCTCAAACAATGGTGATGTATTGAAATTCGCGGCGATCCAAGGATGTGGTGTTCTGTTGCAGCCGAAGCTGTTGGTCGAGCCAGAGATTGAGTCCGGCCAGTTGATGGAGATCCTGCAAGATGCCGTTCCTAACGCTAAGCCGATACACCTGCTGTATCGCTCCAAAAATTTGTCACTCAAAAACCGGACCTTTGTTGATTTTGTCGTTGCAGCGGTAAACGCCAAAACATCACCATGAGAAGTCCGAACGTGGGCAACCCACCACTTCTTCAAGCTCGATCACAAATTTTTCATCTCTCCCCCTTGGGTTTACCCAAACCATCCCTCATATAGTTAGCACGCGACTGAAATAGTCAGCACAAGACTTTAAAGCCTCAGAGCGACTGCTTTGAGGGCGTTATCAAACCTAAATGGAAATTATCAGGAGAGACGACCGATGAACATTCGTCCATTACACGACCGAGTTATCGTAGAACGCCAAGAAGTTGAATCTAAGTCAGCCGGTGGCATCGTTCTTACTGGTTCTGCGGCAGAAAAATCGACGCGCGGCGTAGTACTCGCTGTGGGTAAAGGCCGCATTCTAGAAAATGGCTCTGTTCAGCCTCTAGACGTTAAAGTGGGTGATACGGTGATTTTTGCTGAAGGCTACGGCACAAGAACCGAAAAAGTCGACGGTAAAGAAGTTCTGATCATGTCTGAAAACGACATCATGGCTATCGTTGAGTAATAGCAAACGTTGAGTAATTCAATTCTGAATCCCAACTAACAAAATCAATCGAATTTAGAAAGGAAGATAAAGATGGCTGCTAAAGACGTAAAATTTGGTAATGATGCACGCATTAAAATGCTAGAAGGTGTGAACGTTCTGGCTGACGCAGTAAAAGTGACGCTGGGCCCTAAAGGCCGCAACGTAGTACTGGACAAATCGTTCGGTGCGCCAACCATCACGAAAGATGGTGTTTCTGTTGCGCGTGAAATTGAATTGGAAGACAAGTTCCAAAACATGGGCGCACAAATGGTCAAAGAAGTGGCGTCTCAAGCAAACGACGCGGCAGGTGACGGTACCACTACCGCGACCGTACTGGCACAAGCGATTGTTAATGAAGGTCTAAAAGCGGTAGCAGCGGGTATGAACCCAATGGATCTTAAGCGCGGTATCGACAAAGCCGTGACTGCTGCTGTAGAAGAGCTTAAAGCGCTCTCTGTGCCTTGTTCAGACACCAAAGCGATTGCACAGGTCGGTACGATTTCTGCCAACTCTGACGCAACCGTAGGTAACATCATTGCTGAAGCGATGGAAAAAGTGGGCCGTGATGGCGTGATCACTGTAGAAGAAGGTCAAGCCCTGCAAGATGAGCTCGATGTTGTAGAAGGTATGCAGTTTGACCGCGGCTACCTATCGCCTTACTTCATCAACAACCAAGAAGCGGGCTCGGTTGATCTAGAAAACCCATTCATTCTTCTGATCGACAAGAAAGTCTCGAACATCCGCGAGCTTCTTCCAACGCTAGAAGCGGTAGCAAAAGCGTCTCGTCCTCTGCTTATCATTGCAGAAGATGTCGAAGGTGAAGCGCTGGCGACACTGGTTGTTAACAACATGCGCGGTATCGTGAAAGTGGCGGCTGTGAAAGCACCAGGCTTTGGTGATCGTCGTAAAGCGATGCTGCAAGACATCGCGATTTTGACTGGCGGTACAGTGATCTCTGAAGAGATCGGTCTAGAGCTAGAAAAAGTAACGCTAGAAGACCTAGGTCAAGCGAAGCGCGTGACCATCACCAAAGAAAACACCACCATCATCGATGGTGTGGGTGAGCAAGAGATGATCCAAGGTCGCGTGGCGCAGATTCGTCAGCAAATCGAAGACGCAACCTCAGACTACGACAAAGAAAAACTTCAAGAGCGCGTGGCAAAACTTGCCGGCGGTGTGGCTGTGATCAAAGTGGGCGCAGCGACAGAAGTGGAAATGAAAGAGAAGAAAGACCGCGTTGAAGATGCGCTGCACGCGACTCGCGCCGCAGTGGAAGAAGGTGTGGTTGCCGGTGGTGGTGTTGCTCTTATTCGCGCAGCATCGAAAGTGGCAAACCTTGAAGGTGATAACGAAGAGCAAAACGTCGGTATCCGCGTGGCACTTCGCGCGATGGAAGCGCCAATCCGTCAAATCACTAAGAACGCCGGTGATGAAGAGTCTGTTGTAGCGAACAACGTTCGCGCTGGCGAAGGTAACTACGGTTACAACGCGGCAACTGGCGAATACGGCGACATGATTGAGATGGGTATCCTAGACCCAACGAAAGTGACTCGCTCTGCACTTCAATTCGCAGCGTCTGTCGCAGGTCTTATGATCACTACTGAAGCGATGGTCACCGACCTACCACAAAAAGAGGCACCAGCAATGCCTGATATGGGCGGCATGGGCGGAATGGGTGGCATGGGCATGATGTAATCATCCCAACCCTTCTGGTTGAAAGAGAGGTCTCGCGCCAAGCGAGGCATCATACGGAGGCTTCGGCCTCCGTTTTTTTTGTTCAAAATCGTCAACTGAGTGTCTTTTCACTGCAACCTGCGGCTTTTATTTCTAGATGGGGTATTAACGAGAAATAGGAACCGCGCAATGAAGATTGCAGTGATAGGGTGTGGGTATGTCGGGCTATCTAACGCGCTGCTTTTAGCCCAGCATCACCAAGTGATGGCTGTGGATGTGGTGGCAAGCAAAGTCGATAAGCTCAACGACCGTATATCCCCCATTCGAGATCCGGAAATCGAGCTGTTTTTACGCGAGAAACCGCTCAATTTTCGAGCCACCACTGACATGCAAGAAGCGCTAGAGGGTGCCCAGTTTGTCATTATTGCCACGCCGACAGACTATGATCCGGTGACCAATACATTTGATACGCGCTCTGTTGAAAGTGTTATTCATCAGGTGCAGGCGTTAAACGCATCGGCGGTCATGGTGATCAAATCCACAGTCCCCGTGGGCTATACTGAGCAAGTCAAAGCGCGTTTCCAAAGTGACCAGATATTATTTTCGCCTGAGTTTCTTCGTGAAGGCAAAGCGTTGTATGACAACCTGTATCCCTCTCGTATTATTGTAGGAGAGCAGAGTGAACGGGCTAAGCAGTTTGCTGCGTTACTGACCGACGGGGCGATCAAGACCGATATCCCAGTATTGTTTACCGATTCGACAGAGGCCGAAGCGGTCAAGCTGTTCTCTAATACCTACCTAGCGATGCGCGTTGCGTACTTTAATGAATTGGACTCTTACGCCGAGAGTCATGGCTTAGATACCAAGCAAATCATTGAAGGTGTCGGGCTCGATCCACGTATCGGCCATCACTACAATAATCCATCCTTTGGTTATGGCGGTTACTGTTTACCGAAAGACACCAAACAGTTGCTCGCGAACTACCGCGACGTGCCGAACAACTTGATCGCTGCGATTGTGGCGGCGAACAAAACTCGTAAAGATGTGATTGCAGAAGCGATCCTAAAGCGTCAACCCAAGGTGGTGGGGATTTATCGTTTGATCATGAAGTCTGGCTCGGACAACTTTCGCTCGTCATCGATACAGGGGATCATGAAACGTTTGAAGGCTAGAGGGATTGAGGTGATTGTGTATGAGCCGGTCATTACTGAGCCGCACTTTTTCAATTCGCCCGTCATTCATGATCTTGGAGCATTTAAATCACGCGCCGACGTGATCGTCTCGAACCGACGCTGTGAAGCGCTGATGGATGTGGAAGAGAAGGTATACACGCGAGATTTGTTTGGTTCAGATTGAAGTATTTTAATTTGCAGAGTGTAAGTAGGCGCGTTTCCTGCCTAGGTGTTTAAATCGAACTGTTTCATGATAATTTCTTTAAAAACAATGAACAAGCGCACTATTTAAATTTATTCCTAGAGTTTATTATGTTGTTTTTATATCAATCAATTGCATAGGAGATAGGATTGATGAACGAGACAACGGCGACCATGGAAGAGGGAGCGGCAGACTTGTCGAGTATACGCACACACGTTCTAATTACGTATGGGTTACTGTTATTGGGTGTGTTTACAGGTGGATTGCTGTCCATAGCTGGTGTGATTTGGGCGTACGTCAAACGTGCTGATGCCAAAGGAACCGTATTTGAAAGTCATTTTTCAAACGCGACAAAAACATTTTGGGTATCAGTCATTCTCAGCATTCTGGGCGTGCTCACACTAGTATTTGTGGTGGGGTATATCGTGTTGCTTGCAGCGCTCATTTACTCTTTATATAAATACATCAAAGGTATTGCGAGGGCGATAGACAGCAAGTCTTTCGCATAATAGCGGTGTAGTTTGCTTGATCGTAAGTTAAAGCGCGCTCATTTTATGAGGGCGCTTTTCTTGTTTTTATGGTGTCTTTTGGTTTTTCATGTGCTCTTGTTGTTTTATATAAACTGGTGTCAATAAATTCATTTTCAGTGCTATTGATCACATATTTGAATGTATTGGTCGTGTTTGTGTCGACCATTTCTTGATTGTGTCTCCCAATCTTTGTAAAAAGATATTACATAACATAAAAATCATCGACTAATTAAGTATTTACAAATAACGATGATCGGTTGTCTAGTTGGTGTTTTGTTGATTTCTTGTCCTTAACAAGGCACCTGTATTCACTATTGATGTGACTCAAAATGGGCCTCAAGAAAGCAACGTTAGTTCTAATTATCATGACGATGTCATGGGTAGTGTATTTGCTCATGTCTCCCCCCGTCTCACTCCCCCAGTGTCAAAGTTTTACTGGCGTGCTGTCTATCGGTGAAGAGGAAACGACCTTCAATTTTCGTATCAACCCAGAGAATGTTGAGTTGATTACGACCTTTAATCTGGCTCTCCAAAGTTTAGGTATGCCTCACTCTATTCGATATGAGTTTGATGTTGTATCTATCGAACAGACATCAGACTTGTGGCGTTTTCATCTGGTGGATCAACCACATCAACTTGAGCAAGTTCTAGAAATTGAGCCGCTCAATGAACATTACGCCGTTCGATGGGTTGGCGATCGTAAAAACACAATTCAGTACAGTTGCATGGATGTAAAAAATGCCGAGATTTAAACAAGTTGCAGTGTCCGTTAGTATCGCTTTATCTATTACCAGTTGTTCGAACACCGGTGATTTTGGTGGCATCAGCTCGACCACATTAATTGGGTGTGCTGGCGGAATGATTGTTGGTGGTTTAGCTGGCAATGCAATTGGTGGTGATAAAGGAGCATGGATAGGTGCGGGCGTCGGGGCGTTGGTTGGCTGTTCCGTTGGGTACTATTGGGCACAGCGAGAAGAAAAATTGGCTCTAGCCGCAGAAAAAGAAGCCGTTGAGGTTGAATTTGAGCGAGTGGGCTCCTCGGAAGAGGAAGGCCAGATGGTTGCTGTCCAGTCACAAGCCATTATTGAAGCTGAAAAGTCAGGCAATACTGAGCGCATAAAGCAGGTTATAGGCTCTTCGGAAGTCGTTGGTTTGTCGGCAACGGTAAAGGGAGACATCTTTAAGTCAGGGCAAACATCAATTTCCAGTAAAAAGCATCAGCGCTTTTTTAGTCAATACGCGGAGACGGTAAAACCGAGTGGTAGTGCGATACTGATTGTTGGACATACCGATAGTACAGGCTCAGCCCAGCTCAATGCAAAGATCTCATTAGAGCGCGCTACAAGTGTAGCCAAGCAACTGATAAAAAATGGTATTCCTAAAGAAAACATCTACGTGTATGGGGCCGGTGAATCGCAGCCGATTGCTTCAAACAACTCTGTTCAAGGGCGTGCAGAAAACCGCCGGATTGAAGTCGTTACTTTGGAGAATAAACCCGAGTACGTAACGAACTATGTGAAATACAAAGCCACAGAACCTAGCTTCGCCAAGATGCGTACCACAGATAATATTGCCAGTCGCAGCCAGACGGTAAGTCAACAAGTTAATAAAGGTATGGCTCATTCACAGCAAACGTCAGAGGCAGCCAAAGAGGTTATTAATAAAGATAACCGTCGTAGCTTAAGCAGTCGGGCATTCGTAGACTTTGGCGGGCAATTATACGAGGGTTTGGATGACAATCTTTTTGCGTACATAGGAGCTCAAGAGTCCAACCGTTTTTCTTTAATTGGTCAAGCAGTGGCCAATACTCTCGAGGAGTCTTCGTGTGTTTACGATGAGCCTAGCGTGACCACAGGTCTCAAACAGCTGGGAGATGACAACCTGCGAACCACGGATTATTTACCAGGGATGAACAAGACGGCGTGGGGCGCGAAAGTGAACGACCACCTAGTGGCGTTGGCTCCGGTTGCGGTAGACCGACACAAGCTCGTCGTGACGGAAACACCACAATTATACGTTTACCAAGGCTACGGTCGTAACTCAAACGTTAAGCCTGCCAAAACCCAAAAAGATGTCCACGTCAATATCTACAACGGAACAAAGGGGGTTATCTATCGAGCGTTTGTGCAAGAGGAAAACTACCCAATTAAATGCATTGATATTGCTGCGAATAAAACGCATTCAAATGGAAACTTTTCGTCTTTTGCAGGAAAAATTTACTACCAAGGGCCTAAGGGCCTGATGATTGCAGACTACAAACCAGGAAAATTATAATCATGAATGGACTTACAGCTTGGCTTCTATTGAATCGCATGTTGGTGACGGCGATCGGTACGACCGTTGCTCTGATTGCGCTATATTTGAGTAATCGTGATGCAATTAACTTGCAACTAAAAGCACTCTATTACCGTTTTCCATTGTTTGGTAAAAACGCGCGTTTGGCCAAAAGATTGGGCTTGGATGATCAACGTTGGTTTAACTCTGAGCGAGAGGTATGCAACAGTTTTCTGCCTTATTTTGATAAATACAATGCCGATGAATACCATTATGAGCAAGCCAGCCGTTATCTAAATAAGGTCGGTGACACAGGTATCTCCCCGATGAAATGGTACACATGGTTGGGCTTATCAGTGATGGTATTGATTGAAGCGGCGGGCTTTGCCTATGTATTGGCGGGTTTTACCATTCAAGACGGCAGTGAGTCGATTCAAATACAAGCGGCGGTTGGGATTGCACTGTTGATTAGTGTCCTACTTGTTGGTTTTACTCATGCTATGGGTGGGGAGCTTTATCGTAATCAGCAAATTGGAAAAGTGAGACTACATTGGAATCATGATCCTCAAAAACCCGGTGTTATTTCGCCAAACTTAAATGTGGGATTAAAATCCAAGACAAACGCAATCGATGATCAAGAGCCTAGTTGGCGACAAATTGCAAACCGTTTGGCAAAAACCAATGCTGGTTTCACTAAGTCTTGGATGATGAGTATCGTTACCGTTCTGTTTATTTCCATTGTTGCCGTGGGAGCAACGTATGTGCGTGGTCAAGTGCTCGAGAAACTGGCTATTGAAGAAATCAGTGGTCATGAACAAGAAGGAATGGGTGGTGTGTTTGCTGTCGCTAACCCATTTGCTGACTCAGCACCGGCTGAGTTGACGAACTACAATGACGAAGCCGAAAAAGCGGCATTCCGAGATGCGATTGACGCGCACAAGCGAGGTGGATGGATGACATTCATTATGTTGGCCGTCATTTTTGCAGCGATGCAGGCTTACAGTATTTATCTTGGTTTCAAGAGTACGTTTTCTGGTAAAGAGTCGAAAGATGCCTACAACGCCACTTACAAATTTTCAAACGTTAATGCTTACCTAGAGTATTTCGCTTCTCGTCAAGCGGGGGTTGAAAGGGTTGCTCAGAGTGTTCTCTCACATTTGCAGAGCAAAATTGCGATTTACGCACAGCAAAATTCTGGTGAGCAACATGTCATATACGCAGCAAACAACCCATCTAGTCGTAACTTTATCAACTATTACAAACTGAGAGTATTGAAAAATGCTGAGTCGCCGGAGTTGATTAAAGCTCAACAGCCTGTGTTTCATAACGACAAGCCTAGTGAAGCACCGACGGTAAAGCCGCAGAGCACAAATAATCAAACTGTGATTGAGCCTAATCAGTTGGATACACCCTCGGTAGCGGAGGCCTTTTTAAGTGATGTTGATATCATGAACAAAGTAAAAAATAACGATTTGGATGGGTTAACGGATGAGCAAATTGTCACCGCATTGAAAGCAATTCAAAACGAACCCAAGCCTGAAACGGCAGAAGAGCGATTGGCTCGATTACAACAACAAGCGATGTCGTCTTAATGAAAGGAGTAGATATGAAGAGGATTCTTTTGCCACTTTCTTGCATCGTGTTTGCGCTCTTTTCTCAACTTTCGCAAGCGGCAACATTGAGAAACGATGTGCCTAGTTGCACAACGGACGTACCTAGCGAGTATTACCAGAAGCCCATGGAGAGAGAGCTGGTTATCCTCGTTGATAAAACGATGGCTCATTCGCTTGACCAAGGTATCAAGGCCGAGTTGTATCAGAGTGTGACCCGATTTATCCAACCTGGTGATAAAGTTCAACTCGTCGAGTTTTCATCTTTTGCCCAAGACAGCTATACCAAAGTCGCATTTAACGGTCAGCTTGATACTCAGATAGATGATGAGCATCGTAGTTATGTTAAGAAATCAGTTTTAAAGGCTTTAGACAAATGTCTGGACCAACAGCATAAGTTTATGCTCAATCAAATTGGGGTGGCATTACAAGAGGCATTTCAACCACAAGAAAAGCCAACTAATACGGAGTTGATTGGCACGCTCAATGACATCAGCAGACAAGTCCTGACATACTCGACCTCGAAAAGAAAAGTTGTTCTTATCATCAGCGACATGCTCGAGAACTCTGACATCACGTCATTTTATAAGAGCAATAAAACGCGGGTCATCGATCCGCAGCAAGAGTTGGTAAAAGTATCCAACGCTCAGATGTTTGCAAACTTCAATCAAGCCGATGTTTATATTATTGGTACCGGGGTTGTGCCCGGTAATCAGCAATACATATCGGCTCAGAAGATGAATTACTTAGAGCTGTTTTGGCGAGACTACTTTAATCAAAGCAACGCTAACCTGATTGCTTTTGGTAAGCCAATGCTACTCAGTGATATCCGTTAGGCGATATCAAAGTGTTCGGTGAGACTCCCTTCATGTGATTCATACAGAAGGGAGTTTTTATTTGACTTGTTAAAAACTCTGATGATTCAGATGCTCATGCACATACTGGCGAATATAAGGCACTACCTCCGCCTCAAACCACGGGTTGCGCTTTAGCCATAAAGTATTTCGTGGTGAAGGGTGAGGCAGGGGAAGCGTGTGGGGCGCCCAAGTTTGCCATTGTTTGACTGTTTCGGTGAGTGAGCAGGGTTTGTCTGAGAGGTAGTAGCGCTGCGCGTATTGACCAATTAGCAGTGTCATGCCGATATTGGGCAGCGCCTCAAGCACCTTTTGATGCCACATTGGCGCGCACTCTTTGCGCGGGGGCAGATCTCCAGAGTGGCCTTTGCCGGGATAACACAACCCCATCGGCATAATCGCAATGTTCTTGGCGTCATAGAATTGAGTCTTGTCCAAGCCTAGCCAATCTCGCAGCCGGTCGCCACTAGGGTCATTCCATGGAATGGAGCTGTGATGAACACGTGTACCTGGCGCTTGGCCGATAATCATTAGCTTGGCATCCTGATGGGCTTGGATCACCGGATTGGCGCCCAGCGGCAGTTGCGCCTCGCAGTGGCGACAGGCGCGAATCTCGCTCAGCAGTGAATCCAGCATCAGTAACCTCGCTTTGGCTCCACCACATGCAGCAAACGAAACCCGTCACGCCATCTCGCGTAGTTTTCGGCAAATATCTCTGCCGCCTGCTCTGGAAAGCTCAGCGCAGCAATGTGTGGCGTGACGGTGATATGAGGGTGGGACCAAAATGGATGCTCGTCATGCAGTGGCTCTTGCTCAAACACATCCAAAAACGCATGCTGCACGCAGCCTTGCTCAATGGCTTCAATCAACGCATGTTCATCTAACGCCGCGCCTCGGCCAACGTTAAACAGCAAGGCTTGGTCTAAGTGACTTAAGGTCTGATGGTTGAGAATATGCTGAGTGTCCGGCGTGTTGGGCAGGGTGTTGACCACCACCTTCGCGCCCGCCAGCGCAGTCGTTAGCTCTTGCACATGGTAGAGCGCATCAAAGGGCGAGTGTTTACTAGGGATCCCGCTGCGATTCACGCCAGAAACGCGCATGCCCAGCGCCTTGGCACTTTGGGCGAGGTGAGTACCAATCGAGCCGGTGCCGAGGATGACCATATTGAGTTCATTTAAAGAGCTGTAGGGCTTGGGCGTCCACTGCGCTTTTTTCTGCTCGCTTTGATAGTGGGAAAAATGACGCTGGTGGGCAATCACATAACCGAGCACATACTCCGAAATCTGCTGACCAAATATGCCCTTCACGTTGGTCAACACGCCTTCAAAGTCTTGCAAGTGCGGCACCAGTGCATCGACACCCGCATAGATAGATTGAATCCATTCTAGGTTGGGAAATTGATCCATGGCTTTAGCGGCCATCGGCGGCGCGGCCAGCAAGATCGTCGCTTCGGCTTTGTCTTGCGTGAACGTGAGATCCGGTAAATTCAACGCATTGAGTAGCGCCTGATAGCGCTCGTTGTGCTCAGTCAACAGGTAGACATTGTGGGAAGCAAAGGTCATGGAAACATCCTTATTGATATCGTCTGGCGGGCGAACAATGGCTTATCTATCCATTGGTTTTGTTCAATGATACCCGTTACACTGACAATGGTGACTCAATCAATCTCGCGCTCGGAGGCCATATGAGTACGACGACGATTTTTCTGCTGGTGATGTTGCTGATAGGCAGCGCCGTCGCTTTCCTTACCTTTAATTCAGAACGTTTGATCGCGTGTTTAGAGAAGCGTATCAGTGACAATGCGAAAAGAAAACAGTAGGAGCTTAAGATGACGTACTTTACTCTCGCGATGCTAATGATCCTCGCCTCGGTGTTTTCTATCGGTTGTTTCGCGATGCTCTACGATAGATACCAACGCTAGCTCAGCGAACCTCTATCATGCATCATTAAGATCGGCAGTTCTTTTTTCACTCACCGATATCGAGTAAACTCTGGGGGTTTTTTGAGTAAACCCTTGGTTTGCTTGTTTCTCTCCTTTTCGCAATCAGTGAGCCACTATGCTACAAAATCCTCTTCAGCTTCGCCTAGAGAAGTTAGAGCCTTGGAAACAGATTACCTTTATGGCGTGTCTGTGTGAACGTATGTACCCCAACTATGCCCTATTTTGCGAAAGTACCGAGTTTGCGCAGCCGCGTATCTACCGTGACATTCTTGATAGTATTTGGGAGCAACTGACGGTAAAAACCGCCAAGGTGAACTTTGAGCGCCAGCTTGAAAAACTCGAAGAGCTGATCCCAAGCTCGGAAGATTTTGATTTCTACGGCGTGTTCCCGGCCATTGATGCGTGTGTCGGCTTATCGACGCTATTGCACGGCTTGCTTGACCGAGACTACCTCTACGACAACATGCAGAAAGTCAGCCAGTTGTCAGTAATGACGGTTGCCAACCTCGAAGAAGCGCAAACCGGCGTCGCCATTACCAACGACAACCAAAAGCAAAACGAAGCCGTATGCGCAGAGTGGGATGTGCAGTGGGCGATCTTCAGACCACTGAAAGAGGCCACCGAACGCGACATCGATTTGATTAAAGACTTACGCCTAGAGCTTAAGGACGAAGGTGTAAGTAATATTGGTGTACAACTTTAGTCATGTCGCCGTAAACTTCGCCCGAAAAGGGCGAAGATACAAAGGCATACGGTGATGAGCTTCAAACAAAAGAAAAATAATCGATAGTACGACTTTTATACACACTTGTTTCATATTTATGTGTGATAAGTTTTTCCTGTTTTATTCATAAAGTATAGGAAAAACATAATGATAAAAATGTCAGTGGTGGCAACCTTCGTTTTAGGCGCTATGTTAGTGGGTTGCAATGGCTCATCAGATACGGGCTCATCGGCTACAGCAGGAACTTACTCATTTATTGATGAACCAGTAAAAGGTTTATACTTCGAGTCAGCCACTCAAACTGGATGTACAAATGAAAGTGGTGAATATCAAGCGCTAGCGGACGAGGTAGTATCATTTTACTTGGGAGTGTGTGACGAGAATAACCAACCGACACTTGAAGATCAGAAGGTGTTGATCGGTTCAGTTTCTGTTCCTACAAGTTTAACGACTCCCTACGACTTAACTATTGATGTATCCAGTTCAAGTCAATCTGTCAATGCCGTGACGATCGCAACTTTGCTTAAATCTTTTAACTCAACCGATGCTACTGGGCGGTTAGATGTATCTGGTTTGCTTTTCAATGACAATGGCGTTGATCTTCGCAATACATTGACGACTTTGATTGCAACGCCCGATACCGATGCAACAACAGTGCTCACACTGTCGCTCTTTAACGACTTTGTCTTGGCGAATACCAACACAAATAACAATCTACAAAAAAGTAACTTTGTAGACAGCGCTACGGCTGAGTCTGAGTTGAAATCAACGTTATCTCAGCAGGGTAGCGATATTTTCACCCCAGAGTTAGTTATTGGAAAAACGGTGACAAGACCTGACGGTAAGGAGTACGCGTTTGGGGCTGAGACTGATAATGACTATAGTTACTTCTCGGCTTATGGGGATGGTTGGGGCATCTTTAACTCTTTGGGAGCACAATATAATGCGAACTCAGGAGATCTTTACGTTGATGGATATGTAGTTGGTTTGTTGGATTTAAGGACAAACAGTTGGCTTGTAACGCTCGAATATAATGATGGTAAAGAGAAAACCGTAGAAAGATGGTCTGTCCGATAGACCATTTTAAGGGGCGCTATCGGCGCCCCTTTGCTATTTGTCTGCGTTATCTTTGTCATTATCATCACGCTTTTCAATCACACCGTGGGTTTGTTTCCACACTTCCCAGCGCTCAAACGCCAACTCTTGCATGTTGGTGGTGTGGTCGGCCTCATCGATGATGTTCTCACCGACTAAGTGCTCGAAGATGTCCTCTAGGGTCAAAATTCCCTGAATGGTGCCGTACTCATCGACCACCATCGCCAGTTGTAAGCGTTTTGCCATCATCTGTTCAAAGGCTCTTGGCAGCGACAGAGTGTTGAGCAGCACATGAATCGGGCGCATCACCGAACCCAACTGTTTGTCGCCGTGGCCCTGCTGCTTGAGCTTATACAGCT
This sequence comes from Vibrio sp. R10-SG-ISO4, assembly GCF_059834135.1. Taxonomy (NCBI): domain Bacteria; kingdom Pseudomonadati; phylum Pseudomonadota; class Gammaproteobacteria; order Vibrionales; family Vibrionaceae; genus Vibrio; species Vibrio sp. R10-SG-ISO4. The sequence goes on along the minus strand of NZ_JCBDHJ010000022.1, from coordinate 121,222 downwards.
CCAATCGGTGCACAAAGCCTAGGATGTTGTCCTTTGACTGGCTGTAAATCAGTGGGCGCGAAAACGGCGTGTCTGGGTAGGCTTTGAGAAACTCTACAATCGTCATCTCAGCATTGACACGAAACACCACCGGTCTTGGCGTCATCACTTGGGTGACAGGCACATCTTGAATGCCAAGCAAGTTGGTGAGGATCTTTGACTCTCCCTCGGCAAACTCACCGCTTTCACGGGCTAAGATCGCCATAGCGGAGAGCTCATCGCGCATTTTCGGCGCTTGATGACCGCTGGCTAGGCGCTTGGTGATTTGCTCAGAAAACCACACGAACGGCGTTAGGGCCCACACCATCCAGCGCAAAGCAATGGCTGAAGCTGGCGCGAGTTGACGCCAGTAGGTCGCGCCTAGGGTTTTTGGCACAATCTCAGACAGCACCAAAATGCCAAGCGTCAGTACGCCTGAGAACACGCCCAACCACTGACTGCCAAACACCACCGCCGCCTGAGCGCCTGCGCTGGCGGCGCCAATGGTGTGGGCGATGGTATTGAGGGTAAGAATCGATGCCAATGGGCGGTCGATGTCCTGTTTTAAGATCGCCAGTTTGCTTGCCGCAGGGTGACCTTGCTGGCGAAGCTGGGCAATGTAACTTGGGCTGATACTTAGCAGCACCGCTTCTAACACGGAGCAAATAAACGATACGCCAATCGCAACAGAGACGTAAATAATGAGCAGCAACATAGAGTTCCTATAGCAAAAACAACCCGAAAATTGAACGCATTCGGGTAGCGTAGCATGGTATTGACGCCAGTGATAACCGACGTCGAAGCCCATTCTGAGGTTATAAATACGGCTAATTCACTGAAAAAACAAGCATCCGATCACAGTGTGAAAGTAACAAATTGTGAGTTGAAGCTCATATTATGGCTAAAAGTACGCCATGAAAGTCAAAGATCGCCGACAAACCTTTGCCAGATGGGGCATTTATGTTTTAGAGTGAGTTGAATTCGATAACCTATGAGAAGGGAAACCTAATGAACAAGACCCAATTAATCGACTTTATCGCAGAGAAAGCAGACCTATCTAAAGCGCAAGCTAAAGCTGCTCTTGAAGCAACTCTTGACGGTGTGACTGACGCACTTAAAGAGGGTGACCAGGTTCAACTAATTGGTTTTGGTACATTCAAAGTAAATCACCGTGCAGCGCGCACTGGCCGTAACCCTAAAACAGGTGCTGAGATCCAAATCGCAGCAGCTAACGTGCCAGCTTTCGTTGCAGGTAAAGCTCTGAAAGATTCTGTAAAGTAATCGACTTGTTTCATCTTCTATTGCCTTCCTAAGTACGATATTGAATCAATGACGTAAATCTGAGCACTCAGCGACAGGGTTTATGTTGTCAAATGTCATTAGGCAATGAAACAAAATGGGTTACACTACGCCAAGGTATCGATACCTTGGCGTTTTTTATGTCTGGTATTTTTTCTGGCGTGTCCTTTCCTGCGTTGGTTTCTTGATATGAACAGTCTCATTATGAAAAAGCTTGTTATGAAAAAGCGCATTCTTCCTTTCTTGTTGTCTTCGCTGATGGTTGGCTGTTCGTCAACGGTCTCTACACCTAATCTTGACCAGTTTTCCGAGTATTCTGGCGGCTCGGTGATGGGGGACACGACCAGTCTGTTTTGGTACACCGAATACCTCTCAAGCCCGTTTACGGCGGCCGATTACATTACGGCCGGGGAGTATGGTTGGTATAAGACCGATTACCGTTGGGATGAAGGTGAGCTGCGTGAGTTGATTCGAGAAGGTGAGCAACTGAGCTTGCAGCAGAGTAATGAGCAAGAACTCGTGCCATATCGCATTCACGCTCGCTTCAATAAAAACGGTGAGGCGATTTATCAGCAATACCGGATGGACGGCAAGGTGTTCCCGCTGCGCGCGTCCATGATTGAGCAGTTACAGCAAGAGGCGCGCAATATCGGTTTGCAAACCAAGCAGCAAGCGAAGCAAGGGATTGAGCTCGTCCAAGGCTACTGGGATGGCAGTGAGTTTGAAAGCTGTGAAGGGCGCAGTTACACCGAGATTGAGTTCAACCAGACGCTGCCGTCGTTTGTGGTGAGCCGTTTGGCGTCGATTGATAGCTATGTGGCGTTTCTAGGCTCGACTCGCGGTAATCGTGTAGTGATCGAAGAGTTGCTGATGTTGGCGGAAGACAGCCATAATTGTCTGCAGCGGACGGTGTTGGTGGAGTAGGGGATGAAGTGCCTAGTTCCTAGTGGCTAGTGCCTAGAGGGTAATGGGTGGTAGGTAATGGGTGATAGGTGATGGGTAAGGGAAAGAAAGAGAGAAAAGGCACGCGGGGCGTGCCTTTTGTGATCATGCGGGTTGTAGAATGTCGGGAGTCGTCTCGATAGAGCTGAGATACTCTGTCATTGGTAATGGTTTTCCAAACGTCCATCCCTGTCCATAATCGACCCCCATTTCTGCGAGTAAAGTGTATTGTTTTGAGTTTTCGACGCCTTCAGCGATTACTTTCATATTGAGCTCTTTTGCGATGGGAAGAATATGGCTGATTAGGACCGATTTTATTGACTTACTTTCCATATCATTAACGAAGCTGCGGTCAATTTTTAGATAATCGGCGGCTATAACTTCAAGTTCGGCAAAATTTGAGTACCCGGTACCAAAGTCATCGATGGCGATTTGAAATCCATGTGTGGATAGCAGGTTAAGGTGCTCTTTCGCAGCGTCATAATCCAAGACTTCACTTTCGGTGATTTCAAGCGCAATAACCCCTTTGAAACGCTCGATCCCGGGTATGTCCAAAATGCGTTTCACGCTCCCATCATTAATATCGCATGGGAAAATATTTACACTGAGTTTGAAGTCATTGGTCACAGGGTAGTGGGCGAGTTCGTCGAGGGCTCGCTCTAGCATGCTCTGTGTGAATGACCAAGTGCGTTTCTGTTCAGAGATGATTGGAATGAATACATCGGGAGTGATGGCCCCATGCTCATCGCGAAGTCGTGATAGCACCTCAAAACCTGCCGTATGGCCTGATTTTAAGTCTACAAGGGGTTGATAGACACAATGGAAGTCATTGTTCTTTAAAGCACGCTGTACACGTTTTCGAAGAGAGTTTCTGGTTTGTATAAGCTCTCGTGTTAGCAAATAACCCAATAGCAAGAGGGTTGTGCCGGCACTGACAATGATAAAAGTGGCCGCATTTTTTATTTCAGTATAAACAAGATGACCGTAGTCATCGGCCTTAAGTGCGATCTCTTCATTCAAGTTGACGAGTGAAGTTAGTGTCTCCATCAACGAGTGGTATATCTCAAAAGAGGAGTGCATTAAATAGGTTTGTTCGTCGTAACCGGCAAAGTCTGAGTTGAAAATTTCTGTTTGTACTTCAAGATACGCTTGGTAGTGATTTTCGAGTTCAATCATTAAGGCTGACTCTTCATTGCTCGTGATCAAGTGTCGATATTGATGAAATAGAGTATCGATATCTTCATGAACACGGTCGATAGTTAACTCGTGCGGCGGTGGAAAGCGGTGGTGGGCGATTGCGTGCTCTGCCTCCAATGTCCTCATTCTTGCAAATTCCGTCGATATTTTGCCGAGCAGTTTTATCGACATCACTGCGTTGGTCGACACAGCGGTAGACTTTTGCTCTAAAGAGAATACAAGCGTTGTGGTTTTAAACGCCAAGCTAATCAGTAACGCACCGACAGCGAAAAGAAGAAAAAAGTGTTTATTTGAGCGAAAAATATCTGACGTCAAAACGGCAAACTCATTGTAAATCCATGGTTTCTAATGATGAATGGCTGTCCGTTCATTCATGCGATGGTTGGAATTCGAAAATACCACAATCGAGTGAGATTAATATGACAAATAGGCGCATTCTCAACATTGAGACTTATGCGGGGGGAGAGGGCTAGGTGGTAAAGGTGTTAGGAGAAAACGGCCATTGGCGAGATGTCGTCAATGGCCAAGAGTAAGAAGTTTATGAGTGCTCACGAGCGATGGCGCGGTAGCCGATGTCGTTGCGGTGGAACATGCCATCCCAGCTGATCTGTTTGGCCAGTTGGTAAGCGCGTGCTTGCGCTTCAGAGACGGTGTTGCCAAGGGCTGTGGCGCACAGAACGCGGCCGCCGTTGGTGGTGACGTTGCCGTCTTTCTCGGTCGTGCCGGCGTGGAACACTTTCTCGCCTTCCACTTCGCTGGTCGGTAGGCCAGAAATGACATCGCCTTTGTTGTAATCACCTGGGTAACCGCCCGCCGCGAGAACAATACCGATGGACGCACGTGGGTCCCATTTTGATTCTACTTGATCCAGCTTCTTCTCGATGGCCGCTAGGCAAAGCTCAACCAGGTCAGATTCCATACGCATCATGATAGGTTGCGTTTCTGGGTCACCAAATCGGCAGTTGTACTCGATCACTTTTGGCGTGCCGTCGCTATCGATCATCAGACCTGCATAAAGGAAACCTGTGTATGGGTGACCTTCTGCTGCCATGCCGCGCACGGTTGGGTAAATGACTTCATCCATAATGCGGTTGTGGATCTCAGGGGTGACCACTGGCGCTGGTGAGTATGCGCCCATACCGCCGGTGTTCGGGCCGGTGTCTTTATCGCCAACACGTTTGTGATCTTGGCTGGTCGCCATTGGCAGGACGTTCTCGCCATCGACCATCACGATAAAGCTCGCTTCTTCACCGTCAAGGAACTCTTCGATCACCACGCGGCTGCCTGCTTCGCCAAACGCGTTGCCTGCGAGCATGTCTTTGATGGCGTCTTCCGCTTCTTCCAGTGTCATCGCAACGATCACACCTTTACCTGCCGCTAGGCCGTCAGCCTTAACCACAATCGGTGCGCCTTGTTCACGTACGTAAGCAAGCGCAGGCTCGATGTCAGTGAAGTTCGCGTAGGCGCCCGTTGGGATAGCGTGACGCGCTAGGAAGTCTTTCGTGAATGCTTTAGAGCCTTCAAGCTGAGCCGCCGCTTCTGTTGGGCCAAAGATAGGCAGACCCGCAGCGCGGAAGGCATCCACCACACCGATAACAAGCGGCGCTTCAGGGCCAACAATCGTCAACTCAATCGCTTTCTCTTTGGCAAATGCCACCAGTGCTTCGATATCTTCCACGCCGATGTTGACGTTTTCCAGTTTTGGCTCGAGCGCCGTACCCGCATTACCCGGTGCAACGAAAACCGTCTCTACTTTAGGGTTTTGCGCGGCTTTCCAGCCCAGTGCGTGCTCACGACCGCCCGCACCGATGATTAGAACATTCATTTAATAATCCTTTCAAAAGTTGGATTACTCTAAGCAGTGGGTGTGGTAGCAAGGCAGTGCTTGAATTCATCCCCGGGAGCATAGCCTAGCTATGTGACCGGGGTGAATGAAAGCGCTAACGCCGCTACCGCGCCCAATGCGACGAGTAATTAGTGACGGAAGTGGCGCATGCCTGTAAAGATCATCGCCATACCATGCTCATCGGCCGCAGCGATCACTTCGTCATCACGCATTGAGCCACCTGGCTGAATCACACACTTGATACCTGCTTCTGCTGCCGCATCGATACCGTCGCGGAATGGGAAGAAGGCATCAGAGGCCATGACGCAGCCTTCAACCTGTAAACCTTCGTCAGCGGCTTTGATGCCAGCGATTTTCGCCGAGTAAACACGGCTCATTTGGCCAGCGCCTACACCAACAGTCATGTCGCCTTTAGAGTAAACAATCGCGTTCGATTTCACGTATTTTGCGACTTTCCAGCAGAATAGTGCGTCTTTCAGCTCTTCTTCTGTGGGTTGACGCTTAGAAACCACTTTCAGGTCAGACATATCGACCATACCTTGGTCACGGTCTTGAACAAGCAGGCCACCGTTAACGCGTTTTAGGTCAAAGCCTGTGGTCTTAGTTGTCCACTCGCCACACTCAAGCAGACGAACGTTCTTTTTCGCTGCCACGATGTCGATCGCTTCTGCAGAGACAGAAGGCGCGATGATCACCTCAACAAATTGACGTTCAGTGATCGCCGTTGCCGTTTTTGCATCGAGCTCGCGGTTGAAGGCGATAATGCCGCCAAACGCAGAGGTTGGGTCTGTTTTGAATGCGCGGTCGTAAGCGTCTAGGATGTTGTCGCCCAGCGCAACGCCACATGGGTTCGCGTGCTTAACGATCACACAAGCTGGCGCATCGAACTCTTTCACACACTCAAGCGCGGCGTCAGTGTCCGCGATGTTGTTGTAAGAGAGCGCTTTACCTTGGATTTGACGCGCAGTAGACACAGACGCTTCTTCTGGGTTGGCTTCCACATAGAACGCCGCCGCTTGGTGGCTGTTTTCGCCGTAACGCATGTCTTGCTTTTTCACGAACTGCTGGTTGAAGGTGCGAGGGAATTTAGACTCTTCGTCTCCCTCTTTATTGTCACCGTACGAAGGCACCATAGTACCAAAGTAGTTCGCGATCATACCGTCGTAAGCTGCGGTGTGCTCGAAGGCTGCGATAGCGAGGTCGAAACGCGTTTCTAGAGTGAGAGATTTCTCGTTCGCGTCCATTTCCGCGATGACGCGGTCGTAGTCGTGCGCGTTGACAACGATGGTCACGTCTTTGTGGTTTTTCGCCGCAGAGCGAACCATGGTTGGACCACCGATATCGATGTTTTCCACTGCGTCTTCGAGTGTGCAGCCTTCTTTGGCAACGGTTTGTGCAAATGGGTAGAGGTTCACCACCACCATATCGATTGGGTTGATGCCGTGCGTCGCCATCACGTCGTCATCTTGACCACGACGACCCAGTACGCCACCGTGAACTTTCGGGTGGAGCGTCTTAACGCGGCCATCCATCATTTCTGGGAAACCGGTGTAGTCAGACACTTCAGTGACCGCGATACCTTGCTCTGCCAATAGGCGAGCCGTACCACCAGTCGATAGAATATCGACACCACGGTCAGCGAGTGCTTGGGCAAACTCAACGATACCGGTTTTGTCTGAAACGCTTAACAGAGCGCGGCGAATAGGACGAGCGTTAGTCATGCTTCCATCTTCCTCAAATTCACGAAGTTCAATCAAATGAACGATTAACAATAGTCAGGGGTAATTTATGGCGCGTATTCTAACCAAGTTAGCGCTAAAAAGCTCGCGCAATCGTTTGGCATCGCAAAAAAATTCAAATTTATTGTTGCTAGAGGGAGAGTTCCTAGTTCCTAGTGGCGAGTTCCTAGTTCCTAGAGGGGGAATGGGAAGAAGAGGGTTAGGAGGCGTAGAGGATTTTGGCGTTGGTTGCACCTGCTTTCATGTCAGGGAGGCCATCGTGGTAGAGGGTGACTTGGTTGCGGCCGGTTTGTTTGGAGTAGTACATCGCTTTATCGGCTTGGATTAGCAGGTCTTTGCTTGAGGCGATGGAGGAGGTGACCTCCGAAATACCAATGCTGACGGTAGGATGAATGGCGTGGCCGTCCACTTGGCACTCGGTTGTCGAGATTGACTCCCGGATACGCTCTGCAACGTCGTACGCGTCAATCGCGTTGGTGTGGCTGAGCACGACACCGAACTCTTCACCGCCGAGACGCCCAAGATAATCGCTGCCTCGCACCACCTGTTTACAGATCTGCGCGACGTGTTTGATCACCTCATCGCCAGATAAATGACCGACTTGGTCGTTAATTTCTTTAAAGTGGTCAATGTCTATCATCAGACAAGCGAGCGGCACTTGCTGCTTTTGAGCTCGGCGCAAGGCGCTATCGAGGCCAGAGAAAAACGCGCGGCGATTGAGAATTTCCGTGAGCTCATCAGTCTCTGATAAGGTTTTTAGCTCTTGCTCTAACAGGTGCGTACGGGTGACATCGCGCACTGACCAAATCACTCGCGGGCCGTGGGCCGTGCTTTGCGGCACGTAGCGCAGGATCGCTTCAAACCAGTTTTCGCTCTCTGCACCCATCGACTCAATGCTATCAATCGGCATCATCAATAAGTCGGTCGGGGCGATGGCGTATTTGACCACTTTGTCGCGTTTGTGCTCAAACACTTCTTCTAAGTAGCTGAGCAGTTGATTGGCTTTGTTGGCGACCAAAACGTCGCTAAGGTGGAGGCCCGTATAGCGCTCGACATCAAACCCTGCGGCAAAGTGCGCGCCGCCAAAGCTGTCGGTATAGTGACCTTGCTCATCAAGAATAAAGACGTGATCAGGCAACGAGCTTAGCACATAGCTCAGCCACTCTTCTCGGCTGTCTGTTGGCATGATCTATCTTCCTGATAATTGAGCAAAAACGTTATTTTAACGGATGAGACAGCCAGTGTAATCGCTCTAGGTCACACTTCGGGTCTAAGTTGTTGCGAAATTGTCAATCTAATTAGTGATTTGAATTACTGACTTTTCGCTCAGTATCACAACGCGCTTGCAAATTGAGCTCAAATGTTATCGCCCATTTCGATGCGATTTGATTGCTGAGGGCGTTGAGACACAGACGCAGGTTTCTTTCTTCGAGAGCAAGGGGGTGAATTTAATGCCATCCACACAGAAATGACTCACACTCAGATCGCTTTTAATCCCTGTGAGTCTGTATGGGTAGCTGCGATGTGTTCAAACTGCGTTTCAATGGCAATAAATGCATCAACCACTAGTGGGTCAAAGTGCGTTCCTGCTCCTTCAACAATAATCTCCCTTGCTTTTTGGTGAGAGAAAGCAGGTTTATAAACACGCTTAGAGATCAGTGCATCATAGACATCAGCAACCGCCATCAATCGGCCAGAAAGTGGAATTTCCTCACCCACTAGTCGATTCGGATATCCACTCCCATCCCACTTCTCGTGATGGGTCAAAGCAATTTCTTTCGCAACAACCAAAAACGAGTTAGAGCCCAGTTGCTGTTCTGCAGCTGAGAGAGCATCCGCGCCAATTTGTGGATGGTTTTTCATTATATCAAACTCTTCATCTGTCAGTTTACCCGGCTTCAGTAAGATGCTGTCGGGAATACCGACTTTACCGACATCATGCAGCGGTGCTGATTTATGAAGGAGATCAATATAGTCAGGAGTCAAAGTGCTTGCCCAAGAAGGAGAGTGGCTCAGATACTCAGCCAATGCTTTAACGTAGTTTTGTGTACGAATAATATGTGCGCCAGTTTCATTATCCCGAGACTCAGCAAGGGAGGATAAACTGGTGATAGCAACATCTCGCGTCAGCTTTAACTCGTTTTGACCCTCTTCCAGTTTGTCTAGCATGCTATTGGCATACGTAGCAATTACGCTCAGTTCATCATTGCCAATAACTGGGACTCGGGAATGAATTTGACCACCCGCTACTCCTTCAAGAGCTTGCTGTTGAATCTCAAGTTTACGTGAAGTGAGCTTCCCTGAAGAGTGAACAATAGCCAGCGCATATCCCCCCAGAATCACGGAAACAAAAATCAATTCTTTGATTACGCTTATCTTTCCCGATCCATCTTGCACAAACTCTGGGTTATGTTCGAGCCAAAAGATGTCTTTTATCGCCACGCTAGAAAGCGATACCGTGAGTACTGTCAGCAGCAACATAACAAACAAGATTTGGTGCTTAAAACTGGCGCTTTTCGTCACATTATTAGCGGATAAACGAGAGGTGTTTTCTTCATTACTCAGCGCAGTAAGCTGTTTAGATAATTCAAGGAGCGCGCCACTAAAAAAGCCAAATAACGTTAAGCCAAAGATGACCTTGAGGTTGCTATCAAGAGTGAAGTCATAGAGAAGGTTATAAAATAGAGCAAAAGGAAGGCTGACAGCGAATAGCAAGCCCGAGTCGAGCTTGGTTAGATTAACACTGCCCCGTCGCTGGAAGATCAACGTTTGTCGAATCGTGAAAGTAAGCAGAAAAACACTTACTGAGTGCAGCATTATCACGCTTAGCGGCAAGGTGTCGAGCATAGGGCAGATTAAGCCGCCATAAAAACCAAAAATAATGGCGGCAATCAAGTAGTACTGTAGAGCCAGGCGATCTTGAAAGGTTTTTATTAGCATTTTTACAAACTTCAGCAAGCAATGTGAAAATCGAACATATCACGGCATGAGATTCAGGGCGAGATTTGGGGGGCATATGAGGGCGCATAAATGCAAAAAAGCAGCTATCCCTGAGGGGTAGCTGCTTTTATATCAATAAGTTAAGGCTTGTAGATTAGTTCATGCCGTACTTTTTCAGTTTCTTGCGAAGAGTACCGCGGTTGATACCCATCATGGTTGCTGCGCGCGTTTGGTTACCGCGAGTGTACTGCATGATGGTGTCTAGTAGTGGCTGTTCTACTTCAGCTAGAACTAATTCGTAGAGTTCTGTGACTTCTTGGCCGTTCAGTTGTGCCAAGTAGTTTTTAAGAGATGCTTTAACAGAGTCACGTAAAGGCTTTTGAGTAATCTGGTCTTGCGAGGTTACTGTAGTTACTGTTAATGCTTCTGAAGTCAGATTTTGTTCGAACATATTCGGTCTAGCTCTTCTCTTAATTATGATGCAACGTTAAACCCGCATGGCTGCGTCGTAGCGACCGCCAATTAGGCTAAATCAAAGTACCCTTCTAACGCTTCAAGTTGCAGCTCGGCTACATCAATGGCGTTGAAGGTCCGGCGAAACTCACTTGCTTGTTCATGCTCTTTTAGGTACCAACCCACGTGCTTACGCGCGATGCGTGGACCTAAATACTCACCATAAAACTCATGGAGAGCGTTTACATGACCGAGCAGGATGTCTTTCACTTCCGAAACCGGAAGCTCAGGCATCGTGGTACCGTTTTCCAAATAGTGTTGGATTTCCTGGAAAATCCACGGACGACCTTGGGCAGGGCGTCCAATCATTAAGGCGTCCGCACCGGTGTACTCCAGTACGTGTTTGGCTTTCTCTGGGCTATCGATATCACCGTTCGCGATAACCGGTATTGAGATGGCCTCTTTTACCGCTTTAATGCTGTCGTATTCGGCCTCACCTTTGTACATACACGCTTTGGTTCTGCCATGCAGCGCCAAGGCCTGAATGCCGCAGTCTTCGGCTAATTGAGCGATCTGGACACAGTTTTTGTTGTCTGTATCCCAGCCTGTGCGAGTTTTGAGTGTCACAGGGACATCCACTGCGTTGACCACCGCTTTCAGAATCTCTTCGATGATGTCTGGAAACTTGAGCAGCGCAGAACCCGCGAGCTTTTTGTTCACTTTTTTTGCTGGGCAACCCATGTTGATGTCGATGATTTGCGCACCGTTCTCAACGCTAAATTGCGCCGCGTCGGCCATCAACTGTGGATCGGCACCCGCAATCTGCACAGAGCGAATGCCCGATTCGCCTTCATGCACCATGCGTTGCTTAGATTTGGACGTTTTCCAGAGTTTCGGATTGGACGACATCATTTCACTGACGGCCATGCCTGCCCCATATCGAAGACACAACTCACGGAACGGTCTATCCGTGACACCCGCCATAGGCGCGACGATGAGATTGTTCTTAAGTTGGTAGTGTCCGATTTTCAAAACGTCTTCACAGCTTCTGTTCGATGAATAGTCCCCAGCAAGGGCGCGCATTTTACGCATTTTTTTACGCCGTGAAAAGACTAATATTTGAGCATTGACAATTTGTTTTGTTAAATTGTATAAAATTCAGTCAATTAGCCTTGAAAGTCTTATCTAGCCTTGCTTGCGACCCGCTATGCGGCACCACTCACTCTGCTCTTTGATAGGATCAATGTGAAACTCATCACGGTAATAGTCGGCCACATCTTCCGCTTGGGTGTCGAGGACACCAGACATCGCGAGCTCGCCGCTTGGCTTAACTAAAGACTTGATGATGGCAGAAAGCTCACGCAGCGGACCGGCCAAAATGTTCGCCACCACGACATCAGCAACCAGACCTTCTGGTTGATCTTGAGGAAGGAAGACATCGAGTTTGTCGGCCACACCGTTACGCTCTGCGTTGTCTTTTGAGGCGAGCAGGGCTTGCGGATCGATATCGATGCCGATGACGCGCTCTGCGCCCAGTTTGATTGCTGCAATCGCCAGAATGCCTGAGCCACAACCAAAGTCGATCACGGTTTTGCCCGATAGATCGAGACTCTCTAGCCACTCGAGGCAGAGCGCCGTGGTGGGGTGAGTACCGGTACCGAATGCGAGGCCAGGGTCAAGCATCACATTGATCGCGTCTGGCTCTGGGACATCACGCCAGCTTGGGCAAATCCACAAACGCTCACCAAACTTCATTGGGTGGAAGTTGTCCATCCACTCGCGCTCCCAATCCTTGTCTTCAAGCTGTTCCACTTTGTACGCGAACTCTTGAGGAAGCAGGCCGCTTTGCGTCATTTGCGCCAGCACAAAATCGGTGTCCGCTTCGGCATCGTAAAGTGCAAGGATGTCGGTGTCGCCCCACAAACGCGTTTCACCCGGCAGCGGCTCGAAGACCGGCGTATCGTGCGCGTCTAAAAAGGTGACCGATAGGGCGCCGGTCTCTTCCATTAACATGTCGCCGATCGGTTCAGCGTTTTCGTTGGTCGCGTTGAGTTTGATTTGAATCCAAGGCATGGTCTGGCTCTGCTCGATAAAAAGGAAATTGGCGCAGAGTGTAGCAGAATTGAGCGAGAGGGGGGAGTTGCTAGTTCCTAGTTGCTAGTTCCTAGAGGGGGAGAATCAAAACGCCCAGCGGTGGGCTGGGCGTTAGGAGAGAGCGTTATAACTCAGAGAATTAGTGGTTTAGACCAAGCTTCTTCTCTAGGTAATGAATGTTGGCACCGCCGTGTTGGAAGTTCTCATCATTCATGATCATCTCTTGCAGTGGCACGTTGGTTTTGATGCCTTCGACGATCAGTTCGCCGAGCGCATTCTTCATGCGTGCGATCGCGACATCACGGTTCTCACCGTAAGTGATCAGTTTGCCGACCATCGAGTCATAGTGCGGTGGCACTGTGTAACCAGAGTAGATGTGCGATTCCCAACGTACGCCCATGCCGCCAGGGGCGTGGAAACGCTCAATTTTACCTGGTGAAGGTAGGAAGCGCTCTGGGTCTTCGGCGTTGATACGACACTCAATCGCGTGGCCGCGGATTTTGATGTCATCTTGCGTGAACGACAGAGGTTGACCTGCGGCAACGCGTAGCTGCTCTTTGATGAGGTCGATGCCAGTGACCATTTCAGTGACTGGGTGCTCAACCTGAATACGGGTGTTCATCTCGATGAAGTAGAACTCGCCGTTTTCGTACAAGAACTCGAACGTGCCTGCGCCGCGGTAACCGATTTCGATACACGCACGGGTACAACGCTCACCGATGTACTTACGCATTTCAGCCGTGATGCCCGGTGCCGGTGCTTCTTCGACCACTTTTTGGTGACGACGCTGCATAGAACAGTCACGTTCACCAAGGTGGATAGCGCCGCCTTGACCGTCTGCGATGACCTGGACTTCAACGTGACGAGGGTTTTCAAGGAATTTCTCCATGTAGACCATGTCATTGTTGAAGGCCGCTTTCGCTTCTGCGCGCGTCATGGCAATGGCTTGCACCAAGTCTTTTTCAGCACGGACCACACGCATACCACGACCGCCGCCGCCGCCAGAGGCTTTGATGATCACTGGGTAGCCGATGCGTTTCGCGTGGGCTTTGTTTTTGTCTTCGTCGTTGTCGAGCGGGCCATCTGAGCCAGGTACACAAGGTACGCCCGCTTTTTTCATTGCGGTGATGGCTGACACTTTGTCGCCCATCATGCGAATGGTCTCGGCTTTTGGACCGACAAAGATGAAGCCGCTGCGCTCAACTTGCTCAGCGAAGTCTGCGTTTTCCGACAAGAAGCCGTAACCTGGGTGGATAGCGACCGCACCGGTCACCTCTGCCGCAGAAATAATACGAGGAATATTGAGGTAACTGTCGATACCACGTGCAGGGCCGATACAGACGGTCTCGTCTGCCAGCAGGACGTGTTTAAGATCGCGGTCAGCCGTTGAGTGGACGGCTACCGTCTTGATACCGAGCTCTTTACAAGCGCGAAGGATACGAAGTGCGATTTCACCTCGGTTCGCGATGACTACTTTATCTAACATAACAGAGGGCCTCTATTATTCGATAACAACAAGCGGTTGATCGAATTCTACTGGTTGGCCGTCTTCAGCAAGGATGGCAGTCACGACGCCAGATTTATCGGCTTCGATTTGGTTCATCATTTTCATCGCTTCAACGATACAGAGCGTATCGCCGGCATTCACTTTCTGACCAACTTCAACAAACGCTTTCGCATCTGGGCTTGGCGAACGGTAGAAAGTACCGACCATTGGAGAAAGAACCTGGTGACCAGACACTGCTGCTGGTGCAGACTCTTGAGCTGCAGGAGCAGGGGCAGCGGCTGGCGCAGGCGCCGCAACCGGTGCTGGCGCGGCTGCGTATTGGATAGGAGCAGGCTGCGCAGGCGCTGCAACGCCGTGACGACTGATGCGTACCGACTCTTCACCTTCAGAGATCTCTAGCTCAGCAATGCCAGACTCTTCAACTAATTCGATAAGCTTCTTAATTTTACGGATATCCATTGTGTCTTTCTCTTTTATCTTGTGAATAAGACAGCGCCCAAAGGCGCTGCAGAGTAGTGAGTATCGGCGTCCATCTGTCCGCCGCGTGTTGTCTTGTTACGCTGACTTGAGCTTGTCTATCGCTGCCATCAACGCAAATTGGTAACCTTGTGCACCTAAACCACAAATCACACCTACTGCTTTATCAGACAGGTAAGAGTGATGACGGAAGGGTTCACGTGCGTGCACATTGGATAAGTGCACTTCAATAAAGGGAATCGCGACGCCGAGCAGCGCATCGCGCAGCGCGACACTCGTATGAGTAAAGGCCGCGGGATTGATGATGATAAAGTCCACCTCGTTGAGCGAGGCGTGGATTTTTTCAATCAGTTCATACTCTCGGTTTGACTGCAAATGCTCCAGTTCGACATCCGCTTGCTGGGCTTGTTCCATCAAGCTATCGACAATGTCCGCTAAGGTGTGAGAGCCGTAGTGGGCAGGCTCTCTTAGCCCAAGCAGGTTGAGATTTGGACCATTTAGGACAAGAATGCGTGATTTTGCTGTCATTGTGTCGCTATCTTCCTAGTTATTGAGATGAACTCAAATATTCCCATATTATCAAGGATAGGGCATGTCATTTTTAATGCAAACGGAGCCGAATCTTTGAAATTGACCAAGATTATAGCTAATTCAGCGCATTTAGCAGCAATTTACTGGTCTAATCACCTGTAGGGAAGCCAGGAAGTGGGACGAGGATCTAGGCTTGATGCCTTCTCGTGCACGAATAAGAGTGGAATAAGAGTGGAATAAGAGTGGAAGTGGGGAGGTAAAAACGCCGCACTTATTATAAGCGCGGCGGGGTATTTTAGTTCCTAGTTCCTAGAGTGGCGAGAGTGTTGGAGTGGTCCCCCTCTAGGAACTCGCTTCTAGGCACTTAAACCAACTCTGCTTTCTCTTTGATGAGTTTGTCGACCACGCTTGGGTCGGCCAAAGTGGAGGTATCGCCGAGGTTGCTGGTGTCTCCGGTGGCGATCTTGCGCAGGATGCGGCGCATGATTTTGCCCGAGCGGGTTTTCGGTAGCGAATCGGTCCAGTGCAGCACATCTGGGGTGGCAATCGGGCCTATCTCTTTTCTTACCCAATCTTTGACCTCTTTGTGCAGCTCGGCAGAAGGGAACTCGCCGTCGATGAGCGTCACGTAGGCGTAGATGGCTTGGCCTTTAATGTCGTGCGGAATGCCAACAATCGCCGCTTCGGCAATTTTCTCGTGCGCAACGAGCGCCGATTCAATCTCAGCGGTACCCATACGGTGACCGGAGACATTGAGCACGTCATCGACACGGCCGGTGATCCAGTAGTAGCCATCTTCATCACGACGGGCGCCGTCGCCAGTAAAGTACATGCCTTTGAAGGTGGAGAAATAGGTTTGCTCAAAACGCTCGTGATCGCCATATACGGTGCGCATCTGCCCCGGCCATGAGTCGAGGATCACCAAGTTACCTTCAGCGGCTTGCTCTTCAATCACGTTGCCCATGTTATCGACCAGCGCAGGTTGAACGCCAAAGAAAGGACGGGTCGCCGAGCCCGGTTTGAGATCCGTTGCGCCCGGTAGTGGCGTAATCAAAATGCCGCCGGTTTCGGTTTGCCACCAGGTATCGACAATCGGAGATTGCTCATTACCTATGGTTTTGTAGTACCACTCCCACGCTTCTGGGTTGATGGGTTCCCCGACCGAGCCCATGATGCGTAAGCTGTCGCGTGAGGTGCCTTCGATGGCTTCATTGCCTTTCGCCATCAAAGCGCGAATCGCGGTGGGCGCGGTGTAGAGAATGTTGACTTGATGCTTGTCGACCACTTCGCTCATGCGACTGGTGTTGGGATAGTTCGGCACACCCTCAAACAAAATGGTTTTGGCGCCATTGGCGAGTGGGCCATAAATCAGATAGGTGTGACCGGTAATCCAACCCACATCGGCGGTACACCAGAAGGTTTCGCCCGGTTGATAGTCGAACACATATTTGAACGTCATGGTGGCGTAGACCAGGTAGCCGCCGGTGGTGTGCAGCACGCCTTTGGGTTTGCCCGTTGAGCCTGAGGTGTAGAGAATAAACAGCGGATCTTCGGCTTTCATCTCTTCCGGTGGGCAGTGATCAGAGACCTCAGCGGTGGCTTTGTGCCACCACACATCGCGGTGATCGTGCCAATCAATGTCGCCGCCTGTGCGTTTGAGCACCACGACTTTTTCAATCGTTTTCACTTCTGGGTTGGTGAGCGCTTCATCGACGTTTTTCTTCAAAGGCACCGCACGACCGCCGCGCACACCTTCATCGGCGGTGATCACCACTTTGGCGTCGGAGTCAATAATACGGCCAGAGAGCGCTTCCGGTGAAAAGCCGCCAAACACGACGGTGTGCACCGCGCCAATGCGGGTACAGGCGAGCATGGCGATCGCCGCTTCCGGTACCATCGGCATGTACAGACAGACCACATCGCCTTTGTGTACGCCTTGCTCTTTCAGCGCGTTAGAGAAACGGCACACCTCTTTGTGCAACTCGTTAAACGTGAGCGTTTTGTCGTCTGCCGGGTCGTCCCCTTCCCAGATGATGGCGACGTCATCGCCGCGCTCAGCGAGGTGGCGGTCAATACAGTTGGCGGAGACGTTCAGTGTGCCATCTTCAAACCAGCGAATATCGACGTGGCCGGTATCGAACGAGGTGCTTTTGACTTTAGTGAAGGGTTTGATCCAATCCACCACTTTGCCGTGCTCGCTCCAAAACGCGGTTGGGTCGGTGACCGATTGCTGGTACATGGCAAGGTAGGTGTCATTGTCCGCGTGGGTCGTGGCTTTGATGTTCTCTTTGACTGGATACACGTGGGCTTCACTCATGGCTAATCTCCTTATGCTCTGCTTGGGCTTGCCAAGCAAAGGTGTCCTGTTTGTTGTCGTTTTAAACGGTGAGCGTTTGAATTACTGTTCACTTTCGGCCACCGCCCTCGATTCGACAATTAGACTTTAGGATGAATGGGCCAGATATCGGTGGCCGTGGTCGGCGTAATGGCGAACTTTGCGATCTCGCGCACTCTCCTTGTGTACTTTCTTCTTGCTTACGTTCAGCGTGAGACGTAGGGCAAGTTAAGGCTCGGTAGGTCGCCGTGGGTTAAACGCACAAACACCATCGCTGCGGCGATGGCGTCTTGCAGCGCGTCATGGCGGCTTTGCAGCGGCAGGTCGAGATGTTTGCAGATGGCATCGAGGCTCAAATCGAAATAGGCGTTGGGCAGATGCTTTTCCAGCTTGTCGTGGTAGATCTGGCTCACTTCGATGAGTGGGTTGGGCAGAGGAAAGCCCAACTGCTTGCGACACGCTAAGTCGAGGATTTTCTTATCGTAGCGGATGTGATAGCCGACCAAAGGCCGATTGCCGATAAAATCGAGCAGTTTGATCAGAGCGCGTTTTTCATCGATGCCATCGAGCAAGTCTTGGTGGCGAATGTGGTGAATTTTCACTGAGCCCGAGTCGAGCGATTGCGGCGCGCGCAGGCGCACTTCAAAGGGCGCACTGGTGAGGATGCGATTGTCGATGATTTTGGTCGCCGCAATGGTGACCAGCTCGGCGCGGTTAGGGTCGAGGCTGGTGGTCTCACAATCGAGTGACACGTACTCCCCTTTTTGCAACGCGCCAAATAACGATTGGTAAGGGCTGCCTTTGAGTTTGTAGTACCAGTAACGACGCATCAATAGGTTCATGGATGACCTCAATCTCGGATCTGGTAGTGATAGCTGAGAAACTGCTTAAATTTCTTTACCACGTGCAAACTGTGGCGCAGCAGATCGCGCTCGGTGCGATCGAGCTGTTTGAGGTCAATTCGGTTGTGGGTGTGCTGGTTGCCAAGCTGCTGATGAAGGCGCAGTTTAAAAAACAGTTTCAGCGCTTCACTGAGGTTATCGGCGGTATCGGGCTCGAGGATTTTTTTGCGCGCGAGGCTTTCGATGCGTTCAAAGGTGTTGTGCGCTTCAATGCCGTATTCCAGCGCCAAGGTACGAATACCATGCACGATGGGGAAGATGCCGCCACTTTTCAGATCGACTCCCTTTTTGTCGGTTTTGACGTTGCCAAACAGCGTCAGTGGCAGAGAGAATTGCAGCGCCGGACGACAAAAGTCCTGCAGCGCCAACATGTTGTTGAGCATCAATCGATGAAGGTGTTCCATGATGGGGTCGAGGAGCGCGAGATTGCCCGCCACTGCATGTGCGTCACTGAAAATTGCCAAGTTCATAATCTGATCGGCGCTGCTCGCTTTGGCCCAGCGGCTCAAGGTGGCGCTCCATTGCGTCTGGCTTTTGACCCACTGCGGATTGTTGACCATCACATTACCCGGGCAGAGCGGATAACCCAGCTGCTGCAAGGTATGGGTCAGCTGCTGCATGACGGCATCACACTGCGGCCATTCCAGATCGGGGGCGAGAATCAGCGCGTTGTCTTGGTCGGTTTTTAAGATCTGCTCCCCACGCCCTTCTGAGCCTAAAACGATCAAACAGCAGTGATCGTGAAGGGCGGGAGGAACAATCAGTTCAAAGGCTTTCTCAATAATTTGTTCATTAACGGCAGAAATCAGCTCCATGATAAAGCGGGTGCGAATACCATTGCCAAGCAGGCTCTCGACCAAGTGGCGCTGGCGGTTCGATGCGAGCGCGAGCTCTTCGACACTGCTCGCTCTGGCAATGCTCAAACTCAACACATGTGAGTGAGTGGAAAAGGCGCTGAGGATTTGCGTCATATCCAGCATGCCGACCGCTTCTTTACCATCGGCGACCATCACGCGCTTCATGCGTTGACGCGTCATCTTTATCATCGCATTAAACAGAAACTCGCCATCGTCGACATGGATGACAGGAAAGGTTGCGATCTCGCCCACTGGGGTGTTGAGCGGGTGGTCATCCAACATGACCGCATGGAGCATATTGGTGCGCGTGACAATGCCAAAGGGCAGCTCATGAGGATGGTCGGCAAGCCTTGGATCATCCTCTTCTAATCGCACCAGCGCGGCATCAATGGCGTTCTCTTTGAGTGTGCGAGTCACCTCATTGAGCGGCATGTTGGGGGCGATCACCATCGGCGGATGATAGATGGCTTTATCGACTTTGGTCAGAATGAACTCGGCCAAGTTTTGCTGCTGCTGCGCGGCTTCAATTAACGCCTGACGGCGCGCGAGGTTAGTATCAAAATAGGCGGCAAACTGGCCATTCTCGTTGTAGAGCGACATAAAGGTCGCTTTGGGCAGTAGGTAAGCGAGGGTATCTTCTAGCGCCACGTAATGGTGCTTAGATTGGCCATCAAACAGGCCGCGCACATCAAACAAGTCATCATTGGCGTAGTGAGCAAAAATTTCGTTGCCATCCTGAGAGCGCTCTTCCACCGCGCCTTTGATCAAAATATGCAGATGATCCACACGCGCGCCGGGCTTAATCAAGCTCTCCTTAGTGCGGAAATAGGCGACATCCAGCGCCGAGCGCAGCTCGGTTTGCTGCGCTTCACTCAGCCTATCAAACGGTGGTGACTGCATATTGAATTTATCAGGCATAGCGGCTCTACACTCTCGCTCTACAGTTTGGGGTAGGTGAATAAATAAAGTGTGCGCGATCAGCGTATAAATGCCAGACGACTTTGGTCTTATAGGGGGAGTGCCTAGTGCCTAGTTCCTAGAGGGGCCACTTCCACCCTCCACCCATAACCCCTACCCAAAAACTCGTTACTAATACGGTTGGTTACGTATAATGCACGCTTACCATTGATTTCTTATGATTCGGATTTTTCATGCCCTGTTTTACTCGGACATCGATGTGGTTGTTCAGTGTGTGGTTTGGCACTGTGTCGGTATCCATGCCGCTTGAGTCTGCGCCATTTTGTGAAAAAAGTGCCGACTACGCGATTTATCTCAGTGGCATTCGCACCGGAGAGATGCATCGGGTGGAGCGCTGGCAAGGGCAAAGCGCGACGGTCTCTTCACAAAGCCATGCCAGCATTTTGGGCATAGGCACTCGCTATGATCAAACCGCGACATTGGTGTGGTCAGAGACAAGCCAAATCTGGCTGACCACCTCGTTTCATCAGAAGGTATCGGGCTTTCGCAGCCGAGATATGAGCGTCGATTTTTCCAGCGATGGCACGCAGACTCGCGTTAACCTGGATGGGCAGATTCACCACTATGACAATGGGGAGGCCCCACTGCGCGACGTAGATACCTTATCGATACAAATTCGTCAGCACATCAAAAATGGCGAGCAACGTTTTTCACTGACGCGCCAAGCCTCCGATGGCCCCGAGCCCTATCAGTATCAAGTCCTTTCGCCAACGAGCATCTCTGTTGGAGTGTGGGGCGAGATAGCGGTTATTCCCGTTGAACAAACCGGGGAAGAGCGCATCACTTTCTGGTATGCCCCTTCACTTGACTACCAGTTAGTCAAAGCCCGCTATCACGGCTTTTTGCTACAAGGCAGCGCCGAACTCCAGCATTTTCATAATGGGTGTAAGAAGAGTGCCTAGTTTCTAGTGCCTAGTTCCTAGAGGTCTGATTCTAAGAACTCGGCTCGTGCTTCTAGCAACCCACTTCTAGGAACTAGGCACTCGCCTCTAGGCACTGTCTTCTAGGAACTAGGAACTAACCTCTAGGCACTTCTTCCCTTTTTATTCCATGCAAACGCGGTCATAATGCCGCCGTTGTCTACTCCCTTATCCTGACTGAGGTTTGCATGCTCACTCCTTCTCCTTATGGTTGGATCTCACAATATTTTGCGGGGTTCTTTTTTGCTTATGGCGTCTATTTGCCGTTTTGGGCGCTGTGGTTTGAAAACCAAGGAGTAACGCCGACCGACATTGGTGTCTTGGTCGGGATTGGCTTTGCGACGCGCTGCGTGGCGAACTTGGTGTTAACGCCGCGCATTCATAAGGTGGAGCACTTGATGCCGGCGCTGCGTTGGCTCAGTTTGGCGGGGCTGCTGTTTGTGGGTTTCCACTTTTTTACCGGCGGAAGTTTTTGGTTAATGGCGCTGGCGACGGTGCTGTTTAACCTGTGCTGCGGGCCGATTGTGCCGCTCTCTGATGCGATGGCCAACTACTACGCGCGGCTTAATAAGCTCGATTATGGTCGCACGCGCTTGTGGGGCTCGATTGCCTTTATTGCTGGCTCGACTGTGGTCGGGTTTATGGTTGCTCATTTTGGCAGCGACATGATTGTGTTGACGGCGATGGCGGGCATGTTGGCGGCTTGGCTAATGAGTGTAAGGCGCATCCAGCCTATGCCGGTGACCAGTGATGTCAGCGCAGGCGTGAGACCGAAATTGATGGAGCTGCTGCGTGAAGGGCCAGTGGTGAAGTTTCTGCTGCTGGTGGCGCTGATTCAGGGCAGTCATGCGGCGTATTACAGTTTTAGTGCGATTCATTGGAAAGCGGCGGGGTATTCCGAAGACATCATCGGCTATTTGTGGAGCTTAGGGGTGGTGGCGGAAGTGGCGGTGTTTGCCCTGAGCAAGCGACTGTTTTCTGGTTGGTCACTGCGCGCTATGTTTGCGCTTGCTTCAATTGGGGTGATGGTGCGTTGGGGCATGACGGCATCGACGACGCTACTGCTCGCTTTGGTGCTGATTCAACTGCTGCACGGCGTGACCTTTGCGGTGGCGCACATTGCCGCGATTCAGTACATCCAACACTCCGAGCAACGAAAAATGGTGGCGCTGCAAGCCTTGTACAATGCCATTCCGCTTGGCGCTGTGATTGCCTTGATGACGACCTTAAGCGGCTGGGGCTTTGAGCACTGGGGCGCGAACGTCTTCTGGGCGATGGCCTTTATGGGCGCTGTGTCTCTGTTTATCAAAGTGGCGCCACAAGAGAATCCCGTGACCTCTGAGCAATTTGTCAATGAAGCGCAAGCCGCCAAAGAAGCCGAGCCGCAAGAGGGAGAAAAAGCCACGGAAAGCGGCGCGTAAAGCACAGAATTTACTCAAGTCGATTGAGTTGCCGCCAGCAAATTCGTTTAATAAGTTAACCCTTATCGCTCACCTCACTGGCGCGGCGATGGGGAGTACCGATAAACGACGATAAGGATATCGAATGCAAGGTTGGTTGGTGATCGCGGTTTCGCTTCTCTATCTTGGGCTGCTTTTTTTGATCGCATGGTATGGCGATAATCGCGTCAAGTGGTTGTCGCGCTGGCGGCCTTGGGTCTACAGCCTTTCGATTGCGGTCTACTGCACCTCATGGACGTTTTATGGCACCGTCGGTCAGGCGAGCAGCAATCCTTGGTCCTTTCTGCCTATCTATGTGGCGCCGATTCTGGTCTTTACCCTCGGTTGGCGCGTCCTCGCTCGCTTGGTGATCACCGCAAAGCGTGAGCATATTACTTCCATCGCCGACTTTATCGCGGCTCGTTATGGCAAATCTCAAGGGCTGGCAGTGGCGATCACCTTTATTGCTGTGATTGGTATTTTGCCCTACATCGCGCTGCAACTGCGTGGCATTACCATGGGGCTAGAGATCATCGCGCCGAGCGTGAGTGAGGATTTCGCCCGCTTTGGTTTTGATGTGTCATGGTTTGTGGTCGGGGCGCTGGCGGTGTTTACCATGCTGTTTGGTACGCGTCATATTGATAATACCGAGCACCACCGCGGCATGATGATGGCGATTGCGTTTGAGTCGCTGGTCAAGCTGGTGGCGTTTTTGGTGGTCGGCTGTTTTATTCTCTATCTCGCCTTTAGCCGCAGTGACATTCAGCTGATGGCGATTGCCGCCGAGACTTATCAATCCCACAATATCCCGACGTTGCTGATCCACACCGCCCTGACCATGATGGCGATCGTCTGTTTGCCGCGTCAGTTTCATACCATGGTGGTGGAGAACGAACGCGCGCAAGATTTGCATACCGCGCGCTGGCTCTTCCCGCTCTATCTGGTGTTGATGGGGCTGTTTGTGCTGCCGATTGCGTGGGTCGGCCAAGGCATCTTAAGCGGCGAAAGCCCAGATACGTATGTGATCAGCTTGCCGATGGCGGTGGGCGCGCAAGATTTCGCTCTGCTGGCGTTTTTAGGCGGCACCTCGGCGGCCAGTGGCATGGTGATTGTCTCGACCATCGCGCTGGCGATCATGGTGTCGAATGATATGGTGATGCCATTACTGCTGCGCCGTATGCGCCTCTCGCATCGTAACCATCGTCACTTCTCTGGCTTGCTGTTGATCATTCGTCGCGGCTTGATTTTGCTGCTACTGCTTGGCGCTTGGGGCTTTTATCAGGCGCTGGGCAGCATTCATTCGCTCTCTGCGATCGGTTTTCTCTCGTTTGCGGCGATCACCCAGTTTGCCCCGGCGCTGATTGGCGGCATGTACTGGCGTCAAGGCAATCGCAAAGGTGTGTATGTCGGGCTAGGTTTTGGTTTTACCTTATGGCTGATCACCTTGATGAGCCAAACCGGCATCTTAGCGGGGGATGCACAAAGCAACTTCCTGTTGTGGATCATCACGCCGCCAGAAGGATTGGCATCACTGGGCATTGCGCGCTCTGATTGGGGGATGCTGCTGAGCATCAGCGCTAACCTGTTCTTCTATTTGCTGGTGTCGAGTGTCACGCGCTCGAGCCTTAGCGAGCGGTTACAGTCGGCCTCGTTTATCGGTACGCCGCTGCCAGAGAGCGAGAACATGAGCCTTTACCAGAGCCGAGTGACGGTCGGTGAGTTGGAAATGCTCGCCTCACGCTTTGTCGGCAGGCAGCGGGTGCGCAGCGCGTTTCGTCAATATTGGCAGCAGCAACGCGAGACACTGATGCCTAATCAGCAAGCGCCCTCGACCTTGATTCGCCATACTGAGCGCGTGTTGGCCGGCGTGTTTGGTGCCTCGTCGGCGAAGCTGGTGCTCACCTCTGCGCTGCAAGGGCGCAACATGCAGCTTGAAGAGGTGGCGACCATTGTCGATGAGGCCTCCGAGCTGTATGACTTTAGTCGCGGCTTGCTGCAAGGGGCGATTGAACATATTGGTCAAGGCATTGCCGTGGTGGACAAGCAATTGCGTTTGGTGGCGTGGAATCAGCGGTATCTTGAGTTATTTGAGTTTCCGCCCGGCTTGATTCAAGTGGGCAGGCCGATCGCCGATGTGATTCGCCACAACGCCGAGCAGGGGCTGTGTGGCCCCGGTGACCCAGAAGATCACGTTCGCAGGCGGGTGTATCACTTAGAACAAGGCACGCGTCATACCTCTTCACGTGTCAGGCCCGATGGGCGCGTGATTGAGGTGCAAGGCAACCCGATGCCCGGCGGCGGCTTTGTGATGAGTTTTACCGACATTACCGTGTTCCGCGACGCCGAGCAGGCGCTGATCGACGCCAATGAAACCCTAGAAGAGCGCGTTCGAGAGCGCACCTTTGAGCTGGAAAAACTCAACAAAAAGTTGGTCAGTGCGACCCAGCGTTCCGAGCGCGAATCGCAGTCCAAATCACGCTTTCTGGCCGCGGTGAGCCACGATTTGATGCAGCCGCTCAATGCCGCGCGCTTGTTTGCCTCCTCTTTATCTGAAGTGACGAAAGCTGACTCGGTCTCTATTTCTTCTTCGACTGCTATGGAGGAGGGGAAAGAGTCAGAGGCGCAGCGTCTTGCTCACCATATCGAAAGTGCCCTTGGCGCGGCAGAAGATTTGATTGGCGATCTGCTCGATATTTCGCGTTTGGAGTCTGGCAAGCTGGAGGTTCACATTCACCCCTTTGCGCTCAATGATGTGCTCTCCAACCTCAACGCCGAGTTTAGCGCTCTGGCGAAAAAGCAAGGCATCGACTTTCGCATGATGCCGAGTGACTTGGTGGTCGAGTCGGACCCTAAATTGCTGCGCCGCGTGGTGCAAAACTTCCTCACCAATGCGTTTCGTTACAACCCACAAGGCAAGGTAGTGCTCGGCGTGCGCCGCATCCAAGGTGAGGCACGCATTGAGGTATGGGATAACGGCGTGGGGATTGATGAAGACAAGCAGCAAGAGATCTTTGAAGAGTTTAATCGCGGTAGTCATGCCCAAGATGGCCAAGGGCTACGCGATCAAGGGTTGGGTCTGGGGCTCGCCATTTCCAAGGGCATCGCGCATGTACTCAATCATGAAATAGGGATGCGCTCATGGCCTGGGCGTGGCAGCGTGTTTTCGATTCGTCTGCCGCGCGCGGTGCATGCCAGCCCAGCTCCTGCGCCTGCCGCGGCGCCGAGTGTCGGCGATCTCAGCCACTTGCGCGTTCTGTGTGTCGATAACGAAACGGATATTTTGGTCGGGATGGAGACGCTGCTTGGCCGCTGGGGATGTGAGGTGCGCAGCGCCACCGATCTGGTCAGCGCGTTGGCGGCGATGGACGAGCAGTGGCAGCCGGATGTGATTTTGTCTGATTACCGCCTCGATCACGGCCGAACGGGTTTAGAAGTGTTGCAGCAATGTCGCTTGCGACTGGGCGCGCGATTTAAAGGGGTGATCATCAGCGCCGATCGCACCCAAGAGATGATGCAAGGCATCGAGTCGAGCGGATTTGCGTTTATCGCCAAGCCGGTCAAACCGTTGAAATTGAGAGCTATGCTGTATGGGCTTTAGCCTGACGGAAAATTCATCGGTGTAAACGAAAAGGGAAAGCGAACATCGCTTTCCCTTTTCGTTCATGGTTCCTTTGCGGCCCATCATTCATTGCCAGTAAACAAGGTCTCATAGGTCACAAACGCCGTTTGGGTATCACCGTAGTAGAGGGTGCCATCGGATTGCGCCGCGACGCGAAGCCAGCTCTCTTGGGAGGCGGGGCTGGGTAGGGTGATGAACCACTGTTTGCCCTCACTGTCGGCGCGTTGCATGTCGACGGGGGTTGTGGTGGTGTCGATGTCATTCACTAGCGACAGTTTGACCCCTTGCAATGGGTGCAGCGAACTCATTGAGAGTTCTAACGTCTCTTCGGTCAACTTTTCAGAGCGAAACTTAATTTTGAACTCGCCATTTTCCATGTCACACAGACCACTGGTATAGCGGCAGTTGGATTTGCTGACCAACTTATACGCTTGGCCCTCTTTGGCGGCGTGTGGCTTTTCACTCACGGCCAAATCGGTACCGAAATAGGCGATGATGGAGAGAATCGGGGCAATCAATAGAGCAATGATAAAGTGTTTATTTTTGAACATCTTGGCTTCCTTGCAACAGCTCCAAGTTTTTCTTTACAACAGTAAGTTAACCCAATTTGAAGAATAAAAAAGCCCCAAACGGGGCTTTTGTGGTAGAGGTTAAGGATTAATGGTCAACCGCTTCGCCAGCACCGGCTGGAACACGCACGTGCTCGACCAAATCTTTCACTTCTTGTGGCGTTTCTGCGGTCACTTTTGATACCGCGAACGCGACGATGAAGTTGACGACAGCACCGATGGCACCAAAGGCGTTAGGCTCAATGCCTAGGAACCAGTTGCTGCCCCAGCTCTCTAGGTAAGTCCAGTCAGAGATAAACAAGATACCCTTGTGCTGGAATACGTAGAACAGCGTGATGGTGATACCGGCGATCATGCCTGCAATCGCGCCCTCTTTGTTGATGTTTTTGCTGAAGATACCCATCATCAATGCTGGGAAGATCGACGAGGCGGCAAGACCAAAGGCCAAGGCTACCGTACCTGCGGCAAAGCCGGGAGGATTGAGACCAAGATAGCCCGCCACTGCAATGGCGACGGCCATGGATATCCGGCTCGCCATCAGCTCTTTCTTCTCGGAGATGTTCGGGTTGATGACCCCTTTGATCAAGTCATGGGAGATGGCGGAGGAGATCGCCAATAGCAAGCCCGCGGCGGTCGACAGTGCTGCCGCTAGGCCACCGGCGGCGACTAATGCAATCACCCAGTTAGGCAGTTTCGCAATCTCAGGGTTAGCCAATACCATGATGTCGTTGTCCACCTTCAGTTCGTTAGTGGCAGCGCTCGATGTGTATTGAATCAAACCATCGTTATTTTTGTCATCAAAGCCAAGTAGGCCGGTTTTTTCCCAGTTCTTAAACCAGTCAGGACGCTCATCATAAGCCAGATGTTGGCCTGGCGCTGGGTTCACCGTGTCCATCAGGTTCAAGCGAGCCATCGCCGATACGGCTGGCGCTGTGGTGTAAAGAATCGCGATGAACACCAATGCCCAACCGGCAGAGGTACGCGCATCACGCACTTTTGGCACCGTGAAGAAACGGATGATAACGTGCGGAAGACCTGCCGTACCAATCATCAGTGACATGGTGTAGACGAACATGTTGAGCGTATCGCCCCGCACTTGGGTGGTGTACTCGGTAAAGCCGAGTTCGGTCACCACTTGGTCTAGCCGGTCGAGCAGATAGACATCCGTCCCGGAAAGGGTACTACCTAGGCCAATTTGTGGCAGAGGGTGCCCGGTCAGTTGCAGAGAGATAAAGATTGCAGGGATAGTGTAAGCAAGAATGAGGACGCAATACTGAGCAATCTGCGTGTAGGTGATGCCTTTCATGCCGCCCATAACCGCGTAGACAAACACGATACACATACCGATCAACAGGCCAGTCGAGTAGTCCACTTCCAAGAAGCGACCAAACGCCACGCCCACGCCTTTCATCTGACCGATAACATAGGTCACCGATGCGATAATAAGACAGACAACCGCCACCACGCGCGCGGTGTTGGAGTAGAAACGCTCACCGACAAACTCAGGTACTGTGAACTTACCGAATTTACGTAGATAAGGGGCGAGCAGCAGCGCGAGGAGCACGTAGCCGCCAGTCCAACCCATTAGGAAGACGGAGCCGCCGTAGCCCATAAAGGCAATCAGACCCGCCATTGAGATAAACGACGCTGCTGACATCCAGTCCGCTGCCGTCGCCATACCATTGGCAATCGGGTTAACCCCGCCGCCTGCGACATAAAACTCTTTGGTTGACCCAGCGCGTGCCCAAATCGCAATCCCGATATAGAGAATGAAAGTGGCACCCACAACAAGGTACGTGATTGTTTTCAAATCCATCTGAGTGACTCCTTACTCATCCACGCCGAATTCACGGTCCAGTTGGCGCATCTTCCACGCGTAGTAGAAAATAATGCCAAGAAACGTATAGATGGAGCCTTGCTGGGCAAACCAGAAGCCGAGTTTGTATCCACCGATTTGAATTTCATTCAGTACGTCGACAAATAATATGCCGCAGCCAAAAGATACGACAAACCAGATGACCATTAAGGTGATCATCAGTTTTACGTTTTTATCCCAGTAGGCTTTGGCTCTTTCCTGACTTTCGAATGCCATTGCCGCCTCCTTACGATTTCGCTAGTTAAATGGGGTGTTCGGTTAACCTGCTAGTGAGGTTAGTGCTTGTTAAAAAAATGTTTCACCATGTACATTAGCAAGGCAATGGGCGAAAAACCTTTCAACTTTAGTCGGGGCGATAAGGATAAAAAGGGCCCTAAAATGGGCGCTTAGCGAGGTTTACTGATAAATTTGTGATGTTAATAACTTGTTAAGTTAGCCAAAGGTCTAATGTCTTGAGAAGGGAACCGCTCAATTAGTGTTGATATGTTGACCGACAATTTGCATAGGTTGACCATTTCCCGCTACTGCCAAGAGAAAACTATGGGTAGAATAACTCATTGACTCCAATTGTAATTAAGGGGGTAAAGCTTGACGGTAGATATGATCAATGGACTGTTTCTTACTGGGACGCTTCTTCTCGTTATCAGTGTATTATTCAGCCAGCTCTCCTCGCGCCTCGGTGTACCCATTCTCGTTTTGTTTCTCTGCGTCGGTATGCTGGCCGGTCAAGACGGCCCGGGAGGCATCAAGTTTGACAGCTACTCCACGACCTATTTGGTCAGTAACTTAGCGCTGGCGATCATTTTGCTCGATGGTGGGCTACGCACTCGTATCAGCAGCTTTCGTTTGGCGTTCTGGCCGGCATTTTCTTTGGCCACCTTTGGCGTATTTTGCACCACGTTTCTCACCGGTTTGCTCGCCACCTGGCTCTTCAATCTCACTTTGCTACAAGGCTTGCTGCTTGGCGCGATAGTCGGTTCCACTGATGCCGCGGCGGTCTTTTCACTCCTTAAAGGGCGCAGCATCAATGAACGGGTGGGCGCGACGTTGGAGATTGAATCAGGCACCAACGATCCGATGGCGGTGTTTCTCACCATTACTTTGATTGCGGTACTGGCGGATCCAACCGCGGTGCTCAGCGTTGGGTTCGTGTCACTGAGTTTTGTGATGCAGTTTGGTATCGGCATCGCCCTTGGGCTTGGTGGCGGCTGGTTGTCTTTGCAAATCATCAATCGCATCCAATTACCAGAAGGCATGTACCCGATTCTGGTCTCAGGGCTTGGCGTTGGGCTGTTTGCATTGTCGAACACCTTGGGCGGCAGCGGCATTCTCACCATT
The DNA here is from genome assembly GCF_059834135.1 of Vibrio sp. R10-SG-ISO4. Taxonomy (NCBI): domain Bacteria; kingdom Pseudomonadati; phylum Pseudomonadota; class Gammaproteobacteria; order Vibrionales; family Vibrionaceae; genus Vibrio; species Vibrio sp. R10-SG-ISO4. Next base: position 91,346 of record NZ_JCBDHJ010000022.1, on the reverse strand, counting down.
TATCTGTTTGGTTTGCTGCTGGGTAATTTGCCGACGCGCTCAAAACACTCGATTTTGAATGTCATGGATGGACTGACATGGTTTAGCCAGATCATCATGTTTGTCGTGCTTGGTCTGTTGGTCAATCCGAAAGATTTGCTCGACATCGCACTGCCGGCACTGGCGCTCGCGTTCGGCATGATTGTATTTGCTCGTCCTATTGCGGTGTGGCTCAGTTTGCTGCCGTTTGGCAAGTTTCGCCCCAGAGAGAAGTGGTTTCTAAGTTGGGTCGGATTGCGTGGCGCTGTGCCGATCATTTTGGCGGTATTCCCTTTGATGGCAGGGCTGCCCAATGCGCAGATGTATTTCAATATCGCCTTTTTCGTCGTTATGGTCTCGCTGATCGTGCAAGGCGTGAGCTTAACCAAGGCAGCAAAATTGGCCAAAGTCGAACTGCCACCTCAGCCCGCGCCGGTGGCGCGGGCAGGGATCGAGATTTTCCCAACCAGCAATTGGGAGCTCTATGTCTATCGCTTGGAAGCGGAGAAGTGGTGTATTGGTGAGCCATTGAGTAAGTTGGCGATGCCGGATGGAACGTGGATTGCGGCGCTGTTTCGTCAGCGAACCTTGCTCCACCCATCGGGCAGTACTGTGCTGCAAGCGGGTGATACCTTATGCGTGCTGGGCCGAGAAGAGAACCTTGAGCCGTTAAGTCAACTGTTTAGCACCGCGCCTTTGGCGGAAACTCAAACCCGTTTCTTTGGTGACTTCTTTTTTGCCGCCGAGGTTTCGCTTAGCGATGTGTGTCAGCACTACGGCATTGATGTGCCAGTTGAGTACGCGACGTTCACGCTAAAGCAGTTGGTGGCGGAGCAACTGCCCCATCAAGTGGTGCTTGGCGACAGTTTTGATTGGCAGGGGCTGAGGTTTGTCATCTCCAAAGTGGAGAACTACGAAGTGACGCAGTTGGGTCTGTGCCTTCCGGACTCGCAAGAGCCAGAGTAGGGGTGGCCTATCTACCCGTAGTGCTAGTCGTTGAGTTCGCTAAGCAGTATCACCGCTTGGGTGCGATTTTTTACGCCCAGCTTGCGGAAAATGGCGGTCATGTGTGCTTTGATGGTCGCTTCTGAGACGTTGAGCTCATAGGCGATCTGCTTGTTGAGCAGGCCGTCGGAGAGCATGCCCAGTACCTTGTACTGCTGCGGGGTGAGGGTCGCCATTTTCTCAGCTAGATCATTGCAAGCGGCATTCTCGACAATCGAACCTTCAGGGAAGTAAGGATCGCCCGCCAACACTTGATTGAGGGCTTTCACTAGCTCGCGCATGTCACTCGATTTAGGGATAAAACCAAACGCACCGTGGCTTTTCACTTGCGTGACCACCGAAGGCTCTTCACTGGCTGAGACCACCACAATCGGCAACTCTGGGTATTCGGCGCGCAGTTGAATCAAGCCAGACATGCCATTGGCGCCCGGCATTTTCAGATCGAGCAGCAGCAAGTCGGGCTCATCTTCTTTGGCGAGTAACGTCATCAAGGCATCGAGAGAGTCGGCCTCGAGCAGATTAGCCCCACTGACCGCCATATGTACCGATTGGAACAACGCGTTGCGAAACAGCGGGTGATCGTCTGCGATGATGATGGTGTAGGTCGAGTCCATGACGTTGCACACTTATGATGATGTAGTTAATAGAATTATTGTCAGCTTTGCCGCGGTGGACAATCTTTATCCGCTAAAAGTCTGAAGTGTATCGGGTTTTGTTTCATTTAACACTTATTGTTGAGTATTTATACTAGATGCATATGATGTTAAATATCATTAATATCAATAAATTAGATTGTCAGTATGCCCTTGTTCACATATTCATCAATTTGATCTTAAATATTGCTCATATTTAAGAAGTGAATAGCTGTTTGTTGCATAATCGCTTCTAGGTTTTGACCTACTTCAAATAATGATGCAGTAAAGGAAACTGATAATGAAAAAATTAAGTCTATTCGCAGTGTTGGCCGTCGTTGGTTTGTCTGGATGTCAAATGACTGGAGGTTCAGATACAGATATCGCAAATGCTGATTTTAATTCAATGTCTTGCGATGATATTCAAGCAATGTTTGCAGAGTACCGTGAGCAGATGGATAACGTTGACACAGGTGCAAGCTTGCTTTCAGCAGTAGGTGTTGATTCGGGTACGAGTGAAGCAAAAGCGGTCATGGCTCAGGCATACTCGCAAGCAGCGACAACGGCTCGTCCAGTACTAAAAGTTAAGCAGTGTTCTTTCACTGTATAATTGAAGTGCAGATTTACGTTGAAAAGGCTGGCGATCACGTCAGCCTTTTTACTTTCTAATTTAGCCTGTCTCGATGAACACCTAATGGTAAGTTAGAAGACTGGTCAAAGGGCTGAGCCTTCAAATGCGCCAAAAACGTCTCGGCTGGCATAAATCCTGTGATGCGAGCATTTGGCATCGGCTGACCATTGGCATCCCAAAAATCAATGGTCGGCAAACCGAGTACGCCGAGTTGTTTGAGTAGCTCGATGTCTTGCACTTGGTTGCGGGTGACGTCGGCTTGCAACAACACAAACTCACTCAGCTTGGCTTCCACATCGGCTTGGTGGAAGGTGTACTTCTCAAATTCCTTACACGCGACGCACCAGTCGGCATAAAAATCGAGCATCACAGGTTTACCTTGCTCTCGGGCTTGGCTGAGGGCCAAGTTGAGCTCAGCGACGTTGTTGATACGGGTAAACTCAATGCTCGGCGCGGCTTGCGAGTGGGCGCTTGGACCATCAAACCAAAGATTGAGCAGCGGCTGAGCGCTGGCGAACAAACCGAGCACTGCAACAATGCCCACCACACTTTGCTTCCAGCCACCAAAAGGCAGTGCATTTTTACTGTGATAGAGCCAGCCAAACGCCGCGATACCGAGCCCCGACCACAGCGCACTGCTCCAGAGATCGGGCAGGATACGCTCAAGCAAGAAAATCGGCGCCGCGAGGAGGATAAAACCAAATAGCGTCTTGACGCGATTCATCCACTCTCCCGCTTTTGGCAACAACTGATTGCCAAATACCGCGACCAAAATCAGAGGAATGCCCATACCGAGCGCCAACGCGTAGAGGGTGATCCCTCCGGTAAACAAGTCGCCGCTTTGCGCCACATACAAGAGCGCCCCCGACAGCGGCGCCGTGGTGCAGGGTGAGCAGACTAAACCAGAAATCGCCCCCATGCTAAACACACCGACCAGATTGCCACCTTGCTGCTGATTGCTCAGTTGATTGAGCCAAGTTTGCAGGCGACTTGGCAGTTGCAGGGTATAGAGCCCAAACATCGACAAGGCCAGCGCGACGAATAACACAGTCAGCCCTATCAACACCGCGGGGTGCTGCATCGCTGCTTGGAACTGCAAACCGGCTTGCGCCACCACCAAACCGAGCAAGGTGTAAGTCAATGCCATGCCTTGCACGTAGACAAACGAAAGGCCCAATGTGCGGCGCGTATTGATCTGACTGCCGCCGAGCACAATGCTGGTCAAAATCGGGTACATCGGCAAGACACATGGGGTAAAGGCCAGGCCAATACCCAGTGCGAGAAACAGCAGCGGTGTCCAAACGCTCTCGCTGATGCGATCGGCAAGCTGTGCCTGTTGTGAGCGTGATGAGTCTGTCGCCGTGTCCGTCGTAATAGGCGTCTTTTCTGAATTGGTGGAGGTGGGCGCGATGACGACATCGGCGTCTTGAAAGTCAAACGAGGTCAGGTCAATGACCTTAGTTTCGGGCGGATAGCAGAAACCGGCTTTCGCGCATCCTTGGTATTGAACCATCAAACGAGCCCCGGCTTGATACTCGGCCAAAGGCACCTCGACAAACAGCGGCGTGGTGTAGATGTTCACGTCACCGAAAAACTCATCATGATAGGGCTCACCTTGACGCAGTGTGATGTCGCCTAACGTGATGTGCTCGCCGCTAATGGCAATCTTATCTTGATAGAGGTAGTAATCTGGCTTGATTTGCCAATCGAGATAGACCCGCGCGCCTTGCTGCACCGCATTGAAGGCAAACGCCTCATCAACAGTGACAAAGCGATTGTCCTCATTGGCAGGACTGAACGTAGATTGCGAATTGCCAAACAGAGCCCACACCGAGCTCGAAAACAGAGAGAGAACCAGTACAACAAGCGAGAAAGCGAAGCGCATAAGACCGTCACGTTAACTAAGATGGATTCAGTGTAACTCAATCAGACAGGAGATCGGGTGGATAAGTTTCAAATAGTTTCTAGTTTTTAGTGCCTAGTTTCTAGTTCCTAGTTTCTAGAAGATCGTACCTATCACCTATCACCCATCACCCGTCACCCATCACGTACCTCCATCCCTCTAGGAACTAGGCACTAGCCTCTAGGACCTATCCCCTATGAACTCACTCCTAATCTCATCCGCACTATCCGCTCACACGCATCAATCTTTTGTGTGTCTTTTGGGATGATGAGTACGGTGTCGTTCCCGCCGACGGTGCCAAGGATTTCGGTGTGTGGGTCGATGTCGACGAGACGGGCGACCAGTTGGGCGCTGCCGGGGTGGGTTTTGACGACCACCATGGATTGGTTGTGGGTAATGAACTCGATTTGCGAAGAGATGGAGGACTCGACGCGCACTGGCGCGGTTTCGACCGTGATGCAGTAGACTTTTTTGCCGCAGGCGTTTTGCACTTTGACGACGCCAAGTTGTGACAGCAAGCGAGAGACGGTCGATTGACTGATGCCCTCGAAACCAATGTTCACTAGGGCTTCTCTGAGCTCATTTTGAGTGGAAAAGCTTTGTTGTTGCAGTAGCCGTTTGCACGCTGAAGTGAGGGTTTTGTCATCGGCAAATTGGTCGTCCGCGAGATGAAGAGTGTCACTCATAAGGACCCCTTATTATGATTATCGCCATCCTGATGGGAATGAGTACACAGCTCCATCTATGTACCCTTGTGGGTTGTTCAATGAAAAAGCGCCGTCGCGCACGCTGAGTTTATCACCAATAAAAGTGTGGCTATATGACACTTGTCACCAAATAAAAAACTAATGACAAAGTGTTTTTCTGGTCATTTATTCTAATAAAGCGAGGCTGTTGTCAGCCCCGCGAGTCTCTTAGTTCATCCAAAGCAGGGTTACGCGCCGAGCGTCGCCACCATCACCGCTTTGATGGTGTGCATGCGGTTTTCCGCCTCGTCGAAGACAATCGAGTAGTCCGACTCGACCACTTCATCCGTCACTTCACAGCCGTCTTTGAGCATGGGATATTCGCTCGCGAGCTGTTTGCCGACCGTGGTGTCTTCGCCGTGGAAGGCGGGTAAGCAGTGCATAAATTTCACGTGCGGGTTACCGGTGGCTTTGATCATCGCCATGTTGACTTGATACGGTAGCATCAAATTGATGCGCTCAGCCCACGCTTCTTTCGCTTCGCCCATGGACACCCAGACGTCAGTGTAGAGGAAGTCACAGCCTTGCACGCCCTCTTGCACATCGTCGGTGAGCGTGATTTTAGCGCCTGTGGTCTGGGCGATGTCTCGGCAGGTGGCGACCAAACTCTCCTCTGGCCAGAACTGTTTTGGCGCAACGAGGCGGATGTCCATGCCCATTTTCGCCGCGCCCACCATCAAGGAGTTGCCCATGTTGTTGCGTGCGTCGCCAAGGTAGGCAAAGGAGATGTCGCGCAGCGCTTTGCCGCGGCCATGTTCCATCATGGTCAAGAAGTCAGCGAGGATTTGGGTGGGGTGGAACTCGTCGGTCAAGCCATTCCAGACGGGTACACCGGCGTATCGGCCGAGCTCTTCGACGATCTCTTGACCAAAGCCGCGATATTCGATGCCGTCATACATGCGGCCCAGCACGCGCGCGGTGTCTTTCATTGACTCTTTATGACCGATTTGTGAGCCAGAGGGGCCCAAGTAGGAGACTTGCGCGCCTTGGTCAAACGCCGCCACTTCAAAGGCGCAGCGAGTGCGGGTTGAGGTTTTTTCGAAAATCAGCGCGATGTTTTTGCCTTTGAGGCGCGGCTGCTCGTAACCGTTGTATTTGGCTTTTTTCAGTTCAGCAGAGAGCGCGAGCAGATGGTCAATCTCACGTGGGGTAAAGTCGAGCAGTTTAAGGAAGTTGCGGTTACGTAAATTGAAAGCCATGGTGAATTTCCTTCTTAAAAAGAGATTATGACGTGCAATGTCTGTTGAGGCTCGGCGTGAAGAAGGGCCGAGCCTCGTTGTCTGTTGTTAGCCTTTGGTGATATTAGTGCCGGCGGTGCCTTGCAAAATCGCTAGGCCATCTTCGAGGGCGCCGATGCCGACCACCTTGCCTCCTTGGCGAATGAACTCGCACGAGGCATCAATTTTTGGCCCCATCGAGCCTTCATCGAACGTATAGTGCGCCAGCTCGCTAGGGGTGGTGGCACGCAGAGGATGCTGAGTGGGCTTGCCCCAATCGAGGTAGACGGCGTCGGCGTCAGTCAAAATCAATAGCGCATCGGCATTGAGCTGTTTGGCGAGATAGGCGGCGGACATGTCTTTGTCGATCACCGCTTCAACGCCCATCAATTTGCCGCCTTCCCGTTTGACCGGAATGCCGCCGCCACCGGTACAGATCACCAAATGCCCTTCGGCGATCAACTTGGTAATGGCTTCGTGTTCAATGATGCCTGTCGGTTTAGGGCTCGGTACGACGCGGCGAAAATGCGCGCCATCGGGTTTGACGGTCCAGTGATAGCGCTCGGCCAGTTCGCGCGCTTCGGCTTCTTGGTAAATCGGTCCAATCGGTTTGGTTGGATTGGCGAAGGCCGGGTCATTTGGGTCGACGGTCATTTGCGTCAACATGCAAGTGATGTTGGTGCTCGGCATCTGGTTTTTAAACTCTTGCATCAGCATGTAGCCGATCATGCCTTGGGTTTCACTGCCCAGCACATCGAGTGGGTAGGGCGCGACTTTCTTGTACTCAAGGCCTTGCAGCGCAAGCAGCCCCACTTGCGGGCCGTTGCCATGCACCAACACCACGTTGTAATGCTCGGCGATTTTGGCGATGGTGTTGACCGCGATTTCAATGTTGTGGCGCTGCACCTCGGCTTCGAGCGGCTCACCGCGGCGAAGTAGCGCATTGCCCCCTAGGGCGACAACGACGGTTTGTTTGTTCATAGCTCTGTCTCCATAGAGCAAAAGCGCCCGCTTTTGCTCCTTGTTGATCCGATGATAAGGATGAATGGGTTGATAGCGATGGAGGCTGTGATGACCGCGGGCTTAGATGCCATCGCGCTCAATCGGGCAGCTCATGCAGCGAGCGCCGCCGCGGCCTCGTCCCAATTCATCCCCAGGGATGGGCAGCACCGTGATGCCGGCTTTGTCGTATTTTTCATTGGTGTAGGTGTTGCCCTCATAGCCAATCACTACGCCCGGTTTGACGGTCAACACGTTGTTGGCGTCGTTCCACTGCTCACGCTCGGCGTTGAAGTTATCGCCGCCCGTGGTGATGAGGTTGAGTTGGCCAACGCCGAGCGCTCTTTCAATCGCAGAGACAAAGTAGCCTTCCTCTTTGACACGCACCGCGCCAGACTCGTCACCCGTCAAGCTCCAACATTTGACGTCTTTGCGCACCACTTCTGGGTAGACGGAGAAGGTGTCTTCACGCATGTGGGTCATCACGGTGTCCAAATGCATGCAAGAGCGATGTTTAGGTAGCTCCATCGCAATCACTTGTTTGGCTTGGCCGTGTTTAAATAGGCCGGCAGCAAGGTGCTCCACCCCTTGCGGTGTGGTGCGTTCAGACATACCAATCAAGACGCTGCCACGGCCAATGACCAATACATCACCGCCCTCAATGGTTGAGTTGTCGTACAGCGCCTCTTCATCACCAAAGTATTTGATGAAGTCTTGGCCAGCGAAGGTTGGGTGCCAGCGGTAAATGGCGCGCACGTGGTTGGTTTCACGTTGGCGAGCCGGTTTCGCCATCGGGTTGATGGAGACGCCACCATAGACCCAGCAGGAGGTATCACGGGTAAAGAGGTGATTGGGCAGCGGCTCGATAATAAAATCGGTCGGTGCATGCAGCGCTTGCATCATTGAGGAGGAGCGCATAGGCATTTCCGTGTAGGAGAGGCCGCCGGTGAGAATTTTCGCCAATTCAAGATTGGGCAAGTCGCCCAGATAGCAGCGCACGTCGTTGGCAAAGGTTCGGCCTAAGCGGTAGTCAGATACCTGACGATTGAGTAGCCACTCCTTGGCTTCTGGTATTGCCAGCGTCTCTGCCAGCAGGTCGGTCAATAGCAGCACTTCCACCCCTTGATCGCGCAGCGTCTGGGTAAACACATCGTGTTCATCACCGGCACGTTCGACCGCTAAGACGTCGTCAAACAGTAGCTCGTGGCAGTTCGAGGGGGTTAAGTGGGTGAGAGCACGACGCGGGCGGTGAACCAACACGCGACGTAATTGACCGATTTCAGAACCTACGTATAACTTACTCATAATCGTATCTCTCTATTTATTATTTATTTAATGCATCTGTGACAAATTAAATAAGGGTGTAGGGATTATTTGAGAGTGAATTTAATTATTCACTTTGTTGTTCTGATATTCATATTACGCCCTAGAGAGGAGGATTCTCTGCGCTCAGTCACACTTCATTTTTTCTTGCAGCCCTTGATAAGACAAGGGTTTTAACAATATCCATGCAGTTGTTACCAAGCTGTGACGGTGTTTGTTTTTCGCTCTGTAAGGATTTTTATTCACCGAATGACAGAAAAATAGTGCCGTGAGAGTCAATCACGGTAAAGAGAGGGAATTGTATTCATGTCGATATTTATAATGGATAGAATGAGCGTGCGGTTTTATGCGCTGTTTTTATTTACATAGTGACTTTGTTTCGCTTTTTATGGCATTTGTTAATAAACGGATGTGTTAATTTGTCTAGGCGATCACGCTTGTTTTTGTTTTTATTCACCAAAGCGTGGGTTTTATTTTTGGATAAGAAAAAGTAACCCAGTCTATAAGACAGGATTATCCCAATGGAATAAAAAATCGAAACGTACGGATAAAGAAAGAGTAGATAAAGAAAGTGAAGATATAGAAAGTGCAGACAAAGAAAAAGCCACACACGTGGCTTTTCTTGATTGAGTCTTGCAAGCAGGGAGAGAGCAGGACAAGCGTTTCGTCATCCTGCTTAATGGCTTTGCGTGAGCGGTTACAGTAGCGCACCTAGGCTTAACGCCAACACACAGAACAGAGTCAAGATAGCGAGCAGCGGCGCGACCCATTTCACCCAGCGCACATAAGGCACGCGGGCGATCGCAAGGCCACCCATCACCACGGCTGAGGTTGGCGTGATGAGGTTCACCAGCCCTGATGCTGATTGGTATGCGGTGATAACCAAATCACGACCGACGCCGGCAAAGTCGGCCAATGGCGCCATAATCGGCATGGTGAGTACGGCAAGACCAGAGGTGGACGGCACCAAGAACGAGAGCAAAATCTCTAGGAAGAACATCACGTTAATAAAGACGACCGAGGAGAGCCCAGTCACCATCTGCTCCGCTGAGTACAAGATGGTATCGGTGATCATGCCGCGATCCATCACCACCACAATACCGCGCGCAATCCCGATGATGAGGGCAACGCCAAGTAGGTCGCGGGCGCCATCAATAAAGCTGGTGGTGAACTCCTCTTCACTCATGCGTGCCACAATACCCACAATGATGGTGGCGGCCAGGAACATGGCTGAAATTTCTGCCATCCACCAACCGGCAATGGAGACACCGTAAATCATGACCGCGAACGAGAGGCCAAAGATGGTCAGAATCGCTTTGCGTGTGGTGGTGAACTCAAGGCCTTGCTCGGATTGATTACCCAAGAAGTGCGCTTTGTTCTCTTCATACTTATCAAACACAATCGATTTGGATTGGTCTTGGCGCACCATGCGTGCATAGCGCATCACATAGGCGACACAGATTGCCCAGCCAATCACCAACATGATGGCGCGTAGCATGATGCCATCGGTGAAGGGAATGCCCGAGGCGTTGGCGGCAATCACAGTGGCGAACGGGTTGATGGTTGAACCCAAACAGCCAATCCCGGCGCCGAGCAACACGGTCGCGGCGGCGACCACAGGGTCAAAACGTGCGGCCATCATCACAGGCACAAGTAAGGTATAGAAAGGCAAGGACTCTTCCGCCATCCCATACACGGTGCCGCCTGCGGCAAACAGTGCCATCAAGATGGGGATCATCATCTCTTCGCGCCCTTCAAGGCGGTGAGTGACGCGCTCTATCCCAGCATCAATCGCGCCGGTTTTAGTCACTAGGCCCAAGAAACCGCCGATGACGAGGATAAACAGCGACACATCAATCGCGGCCGCTTCGTAGCTGTTGTGGTCATAAAAGCCATCAATCGGCGCAAGCAAGACATCAATCACCCCTTGTGGATTGCCTTCCACAGGCTGATAGGTGCCCGTCACAGGCACTTCACGGCCAAGGTCTTCATTCATGGCGCGGTCATATTGGCCAGCGGGGATAATCCACGTCAAAATGGCCACAAGGGCAATTAAGACAAATAAGATGGTGTAGGCGGAAGGGAATTTAAAGTTGGCAAAAAAGCCGCGTTTTTTCTCTTCGCTGTTTTTATGTTCTCTAGGGACAGTTTGAGTGGTCATGATGATCTCCTTACTTGTATTGCAAAGGGTGAATACAAGTGAATCTGTGACAATAGATAGCGTTATTATTGATAGGCATGATCGAATTTAGAACTAGTGTAAATTTCGTCTCAAAGATTAACCTTGGAGCGGGTCACAAATTACTGCCCTATATTCTTTGCCAAAATTTGCATGGAAAAATCGCTAGGGTATTCAAGTGAAATAGTTGGATTTCTATGCTGGTTTTTGTTTTTTTTTAGAAAGAGTGAATGGATTTAATAGCGGCGTAAATAAACGCTGGGAATTTTATTCAATCGATTTGGTTAACGAGAAGGTTTTATTAATTAACGCTATTTTGATGTCAATCAAAAACCGTCTGTGATCTGTGATTTTTTATTCAGTGCAAAATAAAAGGGAGCACTCGGCTCCCTTTGTATCGAATTATTTTTATGACGTCTTATTGAGACTAGATCAGCAGACCGCCAAAGGTAAAGCCAAGTGCCACCGCCGAGGCAATGGTCACCACACCAGGAATAAAGAACGGGTGGTTAAACACGTATTGGCCGATGCGCGTTGAGCCAGTGTCGTCCATCTCAACCGCGGCCAACAGCGTTGGGTAGGTCGGTAGTACAAACAGGGCACTGACGGCAGCAAAGGACGCAACGGCAGTCAGCGGCGCGACACCAATCGCTAGCGCGGCAGGCATAAGCGCCACTGTGGTCGCGCCTTGTGAGTAAAGGAGCATAGAGGCAAAAAACAGCACCATCGCCAACATCCAAGGGTGATCAGACAAGAGATCGCCTGCCAGCTCTTTGATTTCTGCCACGTGCGCATTAACGAACGTTGAACCAAGCCATGCAACACCCAGCACGCAGACACACGCCGTCATACCTGAGCGGAAGGTCGCGGCTGATGGGATTTTCGCTGCATCGATTTTGGTCACCAGCACAATGGCTGCTGCTGCCGCGAGCATCACGGTCATGATGGCTTCGTTACGGCCAAGCGCAGGGTCTTTAATTAGGCCGACTGATCCTGAAATCGCCGCTGCGTAGCAGACCACAAAACCAATCGCCGCCAAGAAAATGTAGGTCGCGGTTTTCGCTGTTGGCAGGATCTCGCGTTGTGTGTCGCTGCTCAATTTGATCAACCCTTTTTCCAAACGCTCTTGGTAGATAGGATCGTCTTTAAGCTCTTTACCCATGAAGTTGGCGACAAACGCACCAATCATACAAGCAATAAAGGTGGTCGGAATGCAGACCGCCAGTAGCGTGAGGTAGTCCACGCCCATTGGCGCCAACATCGCCGCAAACGCCACGACCGCCGCTGAGATTGGCGATGCGGTAATCGCAATTTGCGAGGCTACGACGGCAATCGACAGCGGACGAGAAGGACGCACGCCTTGGCCTTTTGCCACTTCAGCAATCACAGGCAAGGTTGAGAACGCCGTATGGCCAGTCCCCGCCATCAAGGTCATTAAGAAGGTGACGATCGGTGCGTAAAAAGTGATTCGTTCAGGGTGTTTGCGCAAAAAGTTTTCCGCTACTTGAACCAGCCAGTCCATACCACCGGCCACTTGCATGGCGGCAATCGCGGTAATCACTGACATAATGATTAAGATAACGTCAACAGGAATGAACGCCTGACTGGTGGGCACGCCCAACACCAAAGACAGGGCAATCACACCCGCACCACCGGCAAGGCCGATGCCAATCCCGCCGATTCTTGCTCCCAAGTAAATGAAGAGCAGAACAACAATGAGCTCCACTGCGACCATAGCTATATCCTCGTATAATGTTTAACGTTTGATTTTGATTATCTAATGCTTCGCGCTGCTGAGAGTCGGCCAGCGGCATGAAGGTTTAGATAATCACTGCGTGTTGTTTACCTTGTGTGAGAGTAATCCATAGGAAAAGTGTGGTTACCGGATGCGTGCCTAAAAAAGGGCCCGCAGGCCCTATTTTTGCGCTTACTCGTAGCGCTTGGCTTTATACGTTGGACGCATGAAGTTTTCAACCGAAAGAATGTCATCGAGCTCTTCTGGCGTCAGCAATCCACGCTCTAGCACCACCTCACGTACGCTCTTACCGGTTTCAGCACAAATCTTACCGACGATGTCGCCTTCGTGGTGTCCGATGTATGGGTTGAGGTAAGTGACGATACCAATCGAGTTGTAGACGTAGTTTTCGCACACTTCTTTATTGACGGTAATGCCGTCGATGCATTTGTCGCGCAAGTTCACGCACGCGTTAGACAGAATCGAAATCGACTCAAACATGCTTTGGGCAATCACTGGCTCCATCACGTTAAGCTGCAATTGACCGCCTTCTGCCGCGAAAGAGATGGTGTTGTCGTTACCCAATACTTTGAAGCAGACTTGGTTAACCACTTCAGGCACCACAGGGTTGACCTTAGCAGGCATGATGGAAGAGCCCGCTTGCAGCTGTGGCAGGTTTAACTCGTTCAAACCCGCGCGAGGACCAGAAGAGAGCAAGCGCAAGTCGTTACAGATTTTAGATAGCTTCACCGCTAGGCGTTTGAGCGCGCCGTGCGTCATCACGTAGGCGCCGCAGTCTGAGGTGGCTTCAATCAAATCTTCCGCAGGGACCACATCAAGACCAGTCACTTGTGCTAAGTGTTTGACTGCCGCTGCTTGATAGCCCGGCGCCGCGTTGAGACCAGTACCGATGGCCGTTGCGCCTAGGTTCACTTCGAGCAGAAGCTTTGAGGTGTACTCAAGCGCGCGGATCTCTTCGTTGAGTGTCACCGCCCAAGCGTGGAACTCTTGACCGACCGTCATTGGCACCGCGTCTTGCAGCTGAGTGCGGCCCATCTTGAGGATATCTTTGAACTCTTGGCTCTTAAGCTCGAACGCACCTTTGAGGTATTCAATCGATTCAATCAGTTTGTGCACGCTGTTGTACACCGCAATGCGAAAACCGGTTGGGTAGGCACAGTTGGTCGACTGGCTCTTGTTGACGTGGTCATTTGGGTTGATGAAGTCATACTCGCCTTTTTCCTTGCCCATTAATTCGAGGGCGATATTGGCGATCACTTCGTTGGTGTTCATGTTGACCGACGTGCCCGCGCCACCTTGGTAGACGTCTGATGGGAATTGGTCCATGCACTTGCCGGTTTCTAGAATCAAATCACACGCTTGGATAATATAATTCGCCACATCCTTTGGAATTACACCCAGCTCTTTATTGGCCAGCGCCGCGGCTTTTTTGGTCATCACCATACCGCGGACAAAATCCGGCACGTCGGAGATGGTCATGTTGGAGATGTTGAAGTTTTCAATCGCACGTAGGGTGTGGATGCCGTAGTAAGCGTCGGCAGGGACGTGACGCTCACCCAATAAATCTTCTTCAAGACGTGTTGCAGGGGAAAGTGCCTTAGTGGCATCGGTTAGGGTAGCCATACAGGATCCTTAGAGTATTATTCTGATAATAAAGTTAAATGCTAGCCATTCTGTAGTCTAAGAATCCATTCATCAGAATTTTGGGCTATAAATCCGTCCTGACTTATGTGGCACATCATACTGCACCTAGCGCATAAAAATAGTAACTTGATCACCTTTTTTATATTTATTTACTGAAAGTTTCATCGTGAGAGGTAAACACTTTTTTACCGCTTAGATTTGTGCCTGTACAGGCTTTGCGCGTACACTGAGGGCAACAAAGGAGGGCGTGTGTTTCCTATCTTACTCTTACTATTTATCATCGTACCTATTATTGAAATCGGCCTGTTTATCCAAGTGGGTGGGTTTCTTGGTTTATGGCCGACCATCGGTCTGGTGCTGGTCACCGCGTTTGTCGGCGCCTCTTTAGTGCGCAGCCAAGGCGTTGCGACGTTACTGTCGGTGCAGCAGCGCCTCGCACAAGGTGAGCTTCCCGCGCAGCAGATCATGGAAGGCGTGATGCTGGCGGTGGCGGGTGTCTTACTGCTCACTCCCGGTTTTTTGACCGACGCATTAGGCATGTTGGTGTTACTGCCGGCGCCCCGTGCCATGATCGCCAAAACGCTGATGAGCAAAATGGTGATTCGCTCAGTAGGTGGGCAGAGTGGCTTTGGTCATGACCCATTCTCTCACTATCATCAAGATCCTTCTCATCAAGACCCTTTCCATCGTGACGGCGCCTCGCCGTTTGAGTCTAACTCGACACAGGGGAAAACGTTTGAAGGTGAGTACGAACGCAAAGACGATGAGAATGACAAGCCAAAATTAAAGTAACCACGCATAGGCGAGTTGAACCTCTGGCCAGCGTTTGCTGGCCTTATTTTTGCGCTTTTCCCTTGCCTTTCTGGCATGGTGTTGCACAATACCGCCCCAGTGAAAACCAACCTGTGTGTCATCGTCACTCATGCTACTGATCATCGACAATTACGACTCGTTTACCTACAACCTCTACCAATACTTTTGTGAGTTGGGCTGCGAGGTGTTGGTGCGCCGTAATGATGAGATCACGCTTGAAGAGATTGAGGCGCTGTCGCCAAGCCATTTGGTGATTTCGCCTGGGCCATGTACGCCCAATGAAGCGGGGATTTCCCTAGCGGCCATTCGCCACTTTGCCGGTAAGCTGCCGATTCTCGGTGTCTGTTTGGGGCATCAAGCGATTGCCCAAGCCTTTGGCGCCAACGTCGTGCGTGCGCGTCAAGTGATGCACGGCAAAACCTCCCCCATCACCCACACGGGTAAGAGCGTCTTTAAAGGGCTCAATAACCCCCTGACGGTGACGCGCTATCATTCGTTGGTGGTCGAGGCAAACAGCCTGCCGAGTGAGTTTGAGCTCACGGCTTGGACGACACTCGCCGATGGCAGCATGGATGAGATCATGGGCTATCAACACCGCACTCTGCCGATTGACGCGGTGCAGTTTCACCCGGAATCGATCAAAACCGAGCAAGGGCATCAACTGCTGGCGAATTTCCTGACGCGCCTGGTTTAACGCGCATGATTGAATGCGTATAGTTTAAAACCGTCTTCAAATCGATCAGCAAGCCGCGCGCAACACTCGTCTCTTTCCTACTGTGCTGAAAACCGCACTCAGATCACTTTTCTTAACATTTCTTTCATAACTTGCCGTTTGCATAGCGAGTGAAAAACTATTCGCTAGCCAAGTGGTGCTCTGGGCTAGCGCCTTGTTGCGTCTGGGTTAAACCCCTGCTTATCTTTGTTATAAGAATAAATTGCTTCATAAAAGGGGTGGCATCGTGCATAAATACTCAAGCTCAATAGGGTTTTGCCTCCTATGATGTCTCTAAAAAGAATAAATCACTATTGAAATGGTTAATTAATTGTAAATACAATGCTGTGATGGCTGATATGCAAAACATTCTTTTTCTGTCTCTATTGGTAACGTGATAAGCGAACGTCGTGAGCGACACCAATGGACGAAGAGACGTTTAATGAAGAGATATCGAGCAACAGCGATCCAGTGAGCAGTATCGAGAGGGAAAGACGATGACAACTGAAGTGAACGTAGAACGCGGTCTGTTTGATGAGGTGATGGTGCCTTGTTACAACCCAATGGAGATGATTCCAGTGAAAGGCGAGGGTGCTCGCGTGTGGGATCAGCAAGGTAATGAGTATATCGACTTTGCAGGGGGGATTGCCGTGAGCTGCTTGGGGCATTGTCACCCTGCGATGGTGAAGGCGTTGACCGAGCAAGGTCAAAAACTGTGGCACCTGAGCAACGTGATGACCAATGAGCCAGCGCTGCGTTTAGCGAAAAAGCTGACCCAAGTGAGCTTTGCCGAGAAGGTCTTCTTTGCTAACTCAGGCGCAGAAGCCAATGAAGCGGCCCTCAAACTGGCTCGCCGCGTGGCAGCTGATAAGTTTGGCCCTGAAAAATCGGAAATTATTGCCTTTAAACAAGGCTTCCACGGCCGAACGTTCTTTACGGTAACGGTCGGTGGTCAAGCGGCTTACTCGGATGGTTTTGGCCCGAAACCGGGCGATGTCACGCACTTGCCTTACAACGATGTTGAAGCGCTGAAAGCGCATATCTCAGATCGCACCTGCGCCATCATGATGGAGCCGCTGCAAGGCGAAGGCGGGATTATCTCGCCAACGGACGAGTTTGTTGCGACGGTGCGCGAGCTGTGTGACAAGCACAATGCGCTGCTGATTTTCGATGAAGTGCAAACCGGCAACGGCCGTACTGGCAACTTTTACGCCTACCAAGGTTTGGGTGTGACGCCTGATATTTTGAGTACAGCGAAATCACTCGGTGGCGGTTTCCCGATTGGGGCAATGCTGACCACTAATGCGCTCGCGGAGCACATGAAAGTGGGCACACACGGTTCGACTTACGGCGGTAACCCGTTAGCGTGTGCGGTCGCTGAGGCCGTGGTTGATATCGTTAGCCAACCAGACACATTGGCGGGCGTTGCAGAGCGTGAAGCCCTGTTCCGTGATGGTCTGAACAAAATCAATGCCAAGTACCACCTGTTCGACGAAATTCGCGGTAAAGGCCTACTGCTTGGCGCTGCACTGAATGAGCAGTGGCAAGGCCGCGCTCGTGATGTTCTGGTCGCCGCAGGTAAAGAAGGCCTGATGGTACTGGTTGCCGGCGCCAATGTCGTGCGCTTCACGCCATCACTGGTGATCAGCAAAGAAGAGATCGAACAAGGTCTCGCTCGTTTAGATAAAGCCATCGCAAGTTTGGTTTAGGTTTTGTGAGTGCCTAGTTTCTAGTTCCTAGTGCCTAGAGTGAGGATTTCCTTTCTCTAGGAACTCGCCTCTAGGAACTAGGCACTTAAATAGCATCAGGAGGGAGTATCGATGCTGGTTGTTCGCCCTATCTCTATTTCGGACTATGACGCGTTGCACACATGTGCGGTGGAGTCTGGTCACGGATTTACTTCTCTACCCGTCAACGAAGAGCTGTTGACGAACCGCATTACCCATTCCGAATACAGTTTCGGCAAAGCCAATGTGACCGATCCCGGTGACGAAGGCTATTTGATGGTTGGGTTTGACAGCGAGACGGGGGAAGTGGCCGGGTGTACCGGAATCGAAGCCTCGATTGGCTGGGATGTCCCGTTTTACTCGTACCACATTAGCACCATTGTTCACTCATCCCCCAAACTGGGCGTGAATAACGTGGTGAAACTGCTCACGTTTGGCAACAACTACACCGGATGCAGTGAGATTTGTACGCTATTCCTCAGACCCAGTTTCCGTGGCGGGCTCAATGGTCGTTTGATGTCGAAGTGTCGTTTTTTGATGATGGCCGAGCATCCGCATCGCTTCTCGACAACGGTGTTTGCCGAGATGCGCGGTGTCTCTGATGAGAACGGCAACTCGCCATTTTGGCAATGGCTACAAGAGCACTTCTTCTCGATTGATTTCACCATGGCGGATTATCTTACCGGGATCGGTAAAAAAGGTTTCATTGCCGATTTGATGCCTAAGCTGCCGATTTACATCAACTTGCTCAGCAAAGAGGCGCAAGCGGTGATCGGCCAAGTGCACGAGAACACCAAGCCGGCGCTGCGCCTTCTAGAGAAAGAGGGTTTCACCTGTCGTAACTACGTAGACATTTTTGACGGCGGCCCAACGGTTGAGTGTGAGGTGCGCAATATTGAGTCGGTGCGAGAATCGTTTCGAGCCAAAGTTAGCATCTCTGAACACGCCAGTTCTCAGGATTACCTGATTGCTAACACCTCATTTGAGAACTTCAGAGCCACCGCCGCCAAAGCGGCGTACGACAAAGAGTCGGGTTCGGTCATCCTAGCGCCAGAGGTGGCGAACGCGCTGCAAGTCGGCGATGGTGACTACGTGCGCATGCTGGCTCAGTAATAGTCAGCCCAGCGATAGTCAGCCCAGTACTGGCAGTAGAATTGGACAAGGAAAACAACATGACTCATTGGATTGCAGGAGAGTGGCTGGCCGGACAAGGCGAGCCGATGAATTCAACCAGCCCGTACAATGACGAGGTCATTTGGCAGGGTGACAGCGCGTCTAGCGCGCAAGTCGAAGCGGCGGTCAGCGCGGCGAGAAACGCCTTTCAGACATGGAAAAAACTCAGCTTTGCGCAGCGCGAAGCCATCGTGCTGGCGTTTGCTGAAAAAGTGAAAGAGAGCAGCGAGCAGATAGCCGAAGTGATTGCTAAAGAGACCGGCAAGCCGTTGTGGGAAACGCGCACAGAAGCCGCGGCCATGGCGGGCAAGATTGCCATCTCTATTCGCGCTTATCATGATCGCACAGGCGAAAGTACCCGCGAAGCGGCGGGTAACCAAATTGTACTGCGCCATCGCCCGTTGGGTGTGATGGCGGTGTTTGGCCCGTATAACTTCCCGTGTCATTTGCCCAATGGTCACATTGTCCCAGCGCTGCTGGCGGGCAACACCGTGGTGTTCAAGCCGTCAGAGCAAACGCCGCTGACCGGTGAGCTAGCGATGAAGCTGTGGCAACAAGCGGGATTGCCTGCGGGCGTGATCAACTTAGTCCAAGGGGGCAAAGAGACGGGCATTGCGCTAGCAGAGTCGAAAGGCATTGATGGCCTGCTGTTTACTGGTAGCGCCAATACAGGTCACCTGCTGCATCGCCAATTTGCCGGTCAGCCAGACAAGATGCTGGCACTGGAGATGGGCGGCAACAACCCTATGGTCATCAGTGAGCACTATGGTGAGCTGGACGCGACGGTCTACACCATTTTGCAATCGGCCTTTATCAGTGCCGGGCAGCGTTGCACCTGTGCGCGACGTCTCTATGTGCCTGTGGGCGACAAAGGCGATGCCTTGGTCAATCGCTTGGTTGCGGCCACACGCAAGCTGCGCGTCGATCAGCCGTTTGCAGAGCCAGCGCCTTTTATGGGCCCACAAATTTCGAAAGCCGCGGCACACTTTATCCTCAACGCACAGGCGAACTTGCAGAGCCTTGGTGGTGTGAGCTTGGTGGAAGCGAAAGCGGGCGAGGCGGCGTTTGTCACTCCGGGGATTATTGATGTCACGGCCATCGATGCGCTGCCAGATGAAGAGTATTTTGGCCCGCTGCTGCAAGTGGTGCGTTATCAAGGTCTTGAGCGCGCCGTTGAGCTGGCCAATGACACCCGCTTTGGCCTCTCTGCTGGACTGGTGTCCACCGATGATGATGAGTGGGCCTACTTTGTTGATCACATTCGCGCAGGCATCGTCAATCGCAACCGCCAATTAACTGGGGCGAGTGGCGATGCGCCATTTGGCGGACCGGGCGCCTCGGGCAACCTTCGCCCAAGTGCTTACTACGCTGCGGACTATTGCGCTTACCCTATGGCGTCGATGGAAGGAGAGCACACCTTGCTGCCTGAGACGTTAAGCCCGGGTGTAGAACTGTAAGACGTACCTTGGGCTCGCTTGGAGCCCAAGGTGTTCGATTCATTGCTAGGTTTGTGATTAAGCCATTCTTTTAAAGAACCAGCTTTACGATTCAGCTTCACGATTAACATGGAGACGTTATGACGCCTGCTCAACTGTTCGATTTACTGTGGCAAGACTATATTTCCCGTCTATGTCCTCAAGCAGCCAAGGTTCATCAGCTTTTAGAAGAAGATGAACCGCTGATCAATGACCATATTGCGCTGCGTACCTTTAACATTGCGCCGCTCGGTATCGAGACATTGGCTGCGCCATTTATTGCGCTGGGTTACCAAGCGTGTGGTGACTACCTGTTTGAGAGCAAACACTTGGTCGCCAAGCACTACGAGCACGCCGATCCGACGTTGCCAAAAGTGTTCATCAGTGAGCTGAAAGTCGAAGAGTGCTCAGCGCCGCTGCAAAGCATTGTCAGCAAGCTGGTGGCACAAGTGGAGGCATCCGCACTGCAAAGCCATGAGTTTTTGTATGCGGGCCGTTTGTGGGATCTCAGCTATGAAGATTTTCAAACCCTCGCCCAAGAGAGTGAGTACGCAGCATGGCTTGCGGCGCACGGCTATGGGGCCAACCATTTCACCGTAAGCGTTAATCAGCTCAAGGCATTTGACGAGGTCGCGGCGGTGAATGAGCACCTGCGCCAAGCGGGCTTTGTCATCAATGAGTCGGGTGGCGAAGTGAAAGGCTCACCAGAGGTACTGCTTGAGCAATCGTCCACCATGGCAGACAAAGTCGAGGTGAGCTTTAGTGACGGTACGCAAGTGATCCCAGGCGGCTTCTACGAATTCGCTAAACGCTATCCGATGAGTAATGGTGAGCTCTACCCGGGGTTTGTCGCGGCGTCAGCGGATAAGATATTTGAGAGTACGGATGGGGGAAGTTCCTAGTGCCTAGTTGCTAGTTCCTAGAGGGGGGCTGGTGAAATGGGTGATGGGTAGTGGGTGATTGGGCTAGGGCCTGGTAAATAAAAAGCCACCGCTGGTAGACAGGGTGGCTTTCTTAATCTTTAAAGGTTTTCTCTAGGAACTAGCCACTAGGAACTCGCCTCTAATACCCTATCGCGTGCCGTAGACGACGATGGTTTTACCGTGGGCGGAGATCAGGTTTTGCTCTTCAAGCATCTTCAAGATACGGCCAACGGTCTCACGTGAACAGCCGACAATCTGACCGATCTCTTGACGAGTGATCTTGATTTGCATGCCGTCTGGGTGCGTCATAGCATCTGGCTGTTTCGCTAGGTTAAGTAGCGTTTGCGCGATGCGGCCTGTCACGTCTAGGAAGGCGAGGTCACCGACTTTTTGGCTCGTCACTTGTAGGCGGCTTGCCATTTGCGCAGATAGACGCATTAGGATGTCAGGGTTGACTTGGATAAGCTGACGGAATTTCTTGAATGAGATCTCTGCAACTTCACAAGGTGATTTAGCACGAACCCAAGCGGTACGCTCTTGATCTTCTTCAAATAGACCAAGTTCACCGATAAAGTCACCTTGGTTTAGGTAAGAAAGGATCATTTCCTTACCTTCTTCGTCTTTAATCAGTACCGCCACAGAGCCTTTGACGATGTAGTAAAGCGTCTCTGCTTTCTCACCGGCGTGGATCAATGTGCTTTTTGATGGGTACTTATGAATATGACAATGTGACAGGAACCACTCTAATGTTGGATCGGTTTGAGGTTTACCTAGAACCATAATATCTCACTTCCTCTGCAGGGTACGCTTGCCGCTTTCCATTTTTGTCGCGCCAGTAAAAGACGCGAAGCCCTGAACAAGGCTTTTTAGGATAAGAGCACTTATTCAATGCTGCAAGCCATCTTTGTTTCGGTTACAAATAGTAGCCTTTTTCAAAAGGGATTTCTTGATTTTAATCGTGTCAAGTTGGTGATTGTTTACGCAAAAATGTGCACATGATCACGGTATGACAAGTAAACGGGTCTTAGGACTGATCGCTAGCCAATTTTACCCGTCTCGATAAGTTGCTGTAGGATAGGTCTGACGATGAGTTCCATCGCAAAACTCATCTTACCCCCCGGCACGACAATGGTGTTGTGGCGCGACATGAAAGAGCCATCAATCATAGCGAGCAGATATGGGAAGTCGACCTGTTTGATGCCGCGCAGGCGGATCACCACAAAGCTTTCATCTAAACTTGGGATGCCTTTAGCGTTAAGTGGGTTGGACGTATCGACGGTCGGCACGCGTTGGAAGTTGATGTGGGTACGCGAAAATTGCGGGGTAATGTAGTTGAGGTAGTCATCCATCGAGCGGACAATCGAGTCCATTACCGCTTCGCGTGAGTGACCGCGATCGCGCGTGTCACGGACGAATTTTTGAATCCACTCCAAGTTCACAATGGGCACCATGCCAATCAAAAAGTCGACGTGTTGGGCGACGTTGACCTCACCATCCACCACGCCGCCATGCAGTCCTTCGTAGAACAGCACGTCAGAATTTTCCGGCAAATCTTGCCACGGCGTGAAGGTACCCGGCATTTGATTGTAGGGCACGGCTTCATCGAAGGTGTGCAAGTAGCGACGAATTTGCCCTGTGCCTTCATTGCCATACTGCTTAAAAAACTCAGACAGCGCAGGGAAGTCGTTCGCCTGCGGACCAAAGTAGCTGATGTGGCGTCCTTGCTCGCGCGCTTTGCGGATCTCGACATCCATTTCTGGGCGCGTAAAGCGGTGGAAACTGTCCCCTTCCACCCAAGCCGGTTTCACGCGCATCATGTTAAACATTTTGCGAAACGCTTCAGAGGTCGTGGTTGTGCCCGCACCGGAAGAACCCGTTACGGCAATAATGGGGTGTTTTGCTGACATGACAAACCTTGTCTTATTCCTTGTCAAATGATGACCAATATAGCATGTTCTATTGATTGATCACGGTATGGCGTTTTTTAACGCACTGGAAATATTAAAACTTTGATTTGAGTTGAATATCCACGCTCTCATGCAGCTCTGAATAGACCACCACCGCTTCACCACTCACCAAGCTCTGACGGATCTGGGCGATTTTCTCGTCAAGAGAGATTTCCTGCTCGCCATAGTCTGTCCCTTCACGCAGCACAAATTCACGGATCAGGTTGTCTAGGGTGTCAGGGGCGATCTGTTGCCAAGGGATGATCATAGGGCCTCGTTGGTTGATGGGGGAGTTCCTAGTCGCTAGTGCCTAGTTCCTAGTTCCTAGCGGGGTTCTAGGGGCTTTATGCACTCGCGGTAAACGTACAGGGGAGAGCGCGATGGCTCTCCCTTGGTAAAATAATGGGCGATTTTTTGCCCAGTCTTGATTAAGTTTGCGAACTTATTGATGACTATATCTGAAAATCTTGTACTCAGTGAACAGGAGTTTATTGAGCGTAGTTTCAATGGTTGCTGAGTTCTCTAGTACACCGATGCTATCAGCGTAGTTCTTACTTAAATAAGTATTGTTGGCGATAGCATAAGCATCAAAATTACTGGTCAATAGAGCGTCCTCGACATCGCTGTTTGCTGCGCTTTCGACGAGCGATACTTCCACTTTATCAAGGGAAGAGTTCCAACTAGTGTCGATACCGTTATCAAACGACATGAGTGGTTGATATTGCTTTGCCGTCGCGTAGATACTTTGTCTTGTCGAGGTGTTACCGAGCGTAGATTGAACCAAGGTTCTTTGCAGGTCGAGGGATGCAGGTGGTGTGGTATCGTAGCCTTCAACGCAGTCCATGGTATATCCAGAACATCCAACTAAAGTGGGTGGAGATACTGTGATAACCGCGGGAATATTGCTATCTGTCAGTGTTGAAGATTCGTCTATTTCGACTGAAACATTTTGAGGTTGTTTCGTGTACTCAAAGTCCCATGATGAGTGGTCACCAGATACGTTAAGGTAATAGAGTGCGTCTAGGCTGTTGGCGTAGCTATACGAACTGGCTGATGCAGTATTGAGAGCTTGCCACAAAATCGCCCCAGTGCCTGAACGGTAAACGTTCAGATTCGCCTGATCGATGGTGGTCTCTGCTGAGGTATCAGGTGTCCAAACTAAACTGCTGTCATCAACATCATTGAGCTCGATTGGGTTTGCCGCTGTGCCAAGGTTAGCGGTGGTGACAAATTTGAACTTAAGTAATTCACCTGCGTTACAGGTTGTCGGCGTGGGAGTCTCGCGACAATATCTCGCGGCTAATACATCTTTTTTAGAGATGCTACTAAATTCAATCGGGCTATTTTGCGCACCGCTCACCTCTTCTTGCGCTGAGTGGAAAGCAAACCACCCATCTTGAGAATCACCGTCGTTAGATATGTGGCCGGTAAAATCTTGTGGTGAAGATTGGCTAGTACTGGTGATGCATGCGCTTTGTGAGGTCTCGCCTTTCGCATTGATATTAAAACTGGAGGGAATTAGTGACTTTTCCATTGTTAGGATGTCGTATCCGGTAAACCCAGCGGCCGTATTGGTCGCTACTATGCTTAAATAACCGTCTGATGGCACAACGCTCTGATTAAAAGTAAAACTACCATTAGACCAATTCGTATTGTTGTAACTTTGCTTTAATGAGCCATCCTCATTGTGAACATACACATTAAGGTTCTGTCCGGTTGCTTTTCTTGCCACCGTGTATTCTGTTGGGTTATCTTCGTCATCTTGTCCATAAACAGCACAGTTGGAAACCGCGCTCTGGGCGACGTTTACAAGTGCGTAAAAGTTCAGTGTATATTTCGCTACTGGTTGTGGTGATGAACCTCCACCACTTTCCCCTCCGCCACAGCCTAGGAGCAGTAAAGGTAGGGCTAATACGCTCGCCTTTTTGGTTAAAGTCATCGTCAAAATCTCGCCTCAGAGTCAAAAGTGCATGGGTATAAGAAAGCAAAAGTTATGCCGTTGTACGGTATCGGAGCTTATTTATATTAATGGTGAAAGTGCTGATAAAAAAGCGCCGCCCTTGGGAGGCGGCGAGATTGGGTGAAGGCTTAACCGAGCATCAGTTGCCTGGGCGTTGATACCAAGGTGAGCGAGGGTCGGTGACATCAAACAGATCATATTGCTTGTTGAGCATTTGACCACCATCACGAGTGATGGGCTCCCAACCTATGGTACCTCGGCCGGTACTTGGTTTGACCGTTACAAGATCAAACGGCACAGAGATGTAGAAGCCTTTGTTGTAACTGCCTTCGCCATATTCATCTGCGGTTAGGTCGGTGAAGGTGGCGTACGCACCGACGGTCACGCCGGATTTAAACTGTTTAGAGAAATCGACGCGCGCACCGATGTCACCGCCGAGGAATTGTCCTGCGCTGACTTTAAACAGGGTACCGTCAAAGAATTGCCACTGCGGCATATAGTAGCCAGTGACGTGGCCGGTAAAGCCTTGGTCAAGAACGTAAGCTTTACATCTCCAAGGATCGCTTCTTCCATCACAGTTATCGGCATCATACCCGCTGTAATAGAAATACTCATCGTCATAGACGCCAAACCAAGAGTTAGGATCTCGTTGGCTTACGACGTTGGCATCCACGCCCACGGCCCAGTTGGTATTTCTTGGGCGATAGAGCACTTCGCCGCCCACGCCGGCAAACATCATCTCCAGGTAGCCACCGTACATTTGGGTGTAGATGTCTTGGGCGGGCTGCTCAAACCAGGTCAACTGCAAGTGGTTGAGACGTACTGGGTTGTCATGCACATACGCTCGGAACATGGTACGTACACGAGGAGTGGCGTGGTTGCGTATGTGTGGTGAGTTCTCGACGTAGTTAAACTTGTCGTAGTTGTCTATCAAGTTAAAGTAAATTGAACCACCAAATTCGATGTTATCCGTCAACCAAAGACTAGAACCAGCATTGAGTCCTAAACTGTATAGATAGAAGCCTTCTGGGCCACCTAATGATTGGGTCAGTTTGGGTTCGATGCCATAAGTCCAGCGTTCTTTTGTCGTCGCAAGGGGGGGTGAAGCATGAGAGCTATTTTGAGGCTCACCATGCTCAAAGGCATCGGGCACACTGGCATCGATAGAGAGCGCATTGGCCGCATGTGCAAACTCTGCACGATCAATGGTGGTTTGGGTTAACGGCACGCCATTTTTGGTCTCGATGACTTTAAAGGTCTCGATGGACGTATCCGCTTGATTATTCATGATGAGTGCACTGCGCTCGAGCGCTTCGTCTCGGTCACGATATTTGGTTTGCTCTGCAGTCAAGACAAGTACGTCTCCTTCCTTGTAGAGGCGATTTTGCTTGTAGCCGGCGTTGTTCTCTAGCTGCTGTGCCATCGCTTGCCAGTCGGTGTTTTGAGCGCTTGGCCTTAGCACACTTTGCGGCTTCTCCTCATCACGCCAGTTAGCGGCAATATCATTGAAGTTGGTGTAAATGTTCAAGCCCAAAGTGAGGGTGTCACCGCGCTGATAGCTGACCTTGGCGTCGGCCCAGTCACTGACGCGGTAGTTAAGGCCAACGTTCCATGGTGTGTGCTGAGGCATAGGTTTATTGCCTCGGGTTACCGGGAAATCTCGGCTGTAGTCATTCCCTTCGTATTCTACTTTTAGACGCAGTGGCTCATACGGGGTTTGGTACTCTAAACCACCAAAAAGGGCGGCTGGGCCTTTAAACCAACGTTCAAAATCGACACTGCCGCCATTATTTTTAAAGCTGGAGTCACGGTCGCAAAATTTGTCACTCGCTTTGCAGAAAGGGTTAGTGACGTTTCCGCGCTCACCTAAATAGCCCCAACCCATACCGAATGTGACATCCAGTGTTCCAAAGCGTTTGGTGGCGGCGACGAACTCACCATCAAATAGGCCAGTACCACCAAAGTCTCTTACGCCAGCGGAGACTTCAGGCAGCCAATAGCTCTCATCTAGAAGGCGAAGCTTGAAGTCGATGCCTTTATCGGTGTAGAGATTATCGCCACTGTAGGCAGGGTTTGAGTTGTATAACACGTCAGGTACGCGTGTATAGCGAATGGTGGTCTCAAACCACGACATCAACTGAACGGTCGCGGTATAGTGGTAGTAGTCGTCGTTGTAATTGATGCCTAGGTTAAACTCCCCTTCGGGGGCCATACGCCCGGTCGGGACTTGCATCAGGCCAACACCACCAAAGTCACTTTGGGATACCGCCCAGTCGGCTTTTTGCCAATCTTGGTTGGCATGTAGTGCTTGGCTGACCAGTAGCGCACATGAGGAGAAGACAAACGTAGGTAAAGTGCGACTCATGGTTACTTCCTCATGCTCAGCAGGCGAACCAACTGTGGTTCTAAATCATAAAGTGGCCCAGATTCGACATCAAAGCCAAGAAAAAGCACGCTGCCGGGTGCAAGCGTCGTGCGTTGATCGTTCCAGTAAGCGTAACCGACACGCTCAATTTCCCCGTCTGGGTAAATCACCCAGACTTTGCTCTTGTGCGCGCTCGGGTGCGCTTGAATCGAGGCAAGGTAATCACTGACGCTTTTATTGGCATCAAACGCCACTTGGTGCGGGCTAAATAGCAGGCCTTCAATTTGGATGCTCGGTGTACGCTCACCCGCTATTAGGGTGAAATGGCCACTGAGTTGAGGGTTGCGACGAGGGTGGATACGGATGTCATCGTAGTCGAGCGACAGCGTCTCGCGATAGCCGATGTTCCACTGTTTGACGTTCTCGAGCAGCATACCTATCGAGCGTTTCTGCTCAGTGTTGTCGGTAAACCATGCGCCTTCCTGCAAGGCATCATTGAGGCGATTGATCACCTGCTGTTTCTGCTGGCGTGCCTCACGTTGTTTGTTTTGATTAAACAAGCGATGACCCAGTGGGTAGGCGTGCCAAGTTCCTGGAGGTGTGTTCTCACGCGCATCAGAGAGCACTTGTTCAAGACGAACAGGGCTTGAGTATTGCAGCGAAATCTCACTGCTAGGTAAGTCAACGATGAGTGTCTCAGCGTAAGTGGACAGGCTGAGCAGCAGCATAGAGAGCACACTTAAAAGGCGTGCAGATATGGGTGTTAACATGATGAATGTCCTATCTATCCCTGTGCAGAAATAGGCGTGTCAGTGCCGTTATTGTTTTTTGATGTAAGGTTTTAAAATTTCAAGCTCAATGAAGAGCTCATCGGGCACCAGCCATTGCTTGGTTTTTACCACTTGATTGGTATCGTCGAGCCAGAAATGATTGATCATGTCGCTATGGCGCGCAGCAAACGACACCTGCTCGGTGATTTTCGTGGTGCTTTTTTCCCACAATAGTGAGGTCACGGTTTCTTGGCCTGCCTCTTTTGAGCTGACGTTGGCACGTTGACCGTAGTAATACCCAGGCTGCCAGTCGTACTCCGCTTGCCACTCACTTTTTGTGCCGACATCGGGCATCGGCTGATTGACCTGGCTAAGGCCGGCAAGGTTCGCAAAAGGGAGGCCTTGGGTTTTTACAATACGACCATTTTCAGTGGCGATCATAGCGCGGTCTGTTGATAGCCATTGCAGTTGAGTTCGACCTGTTTCGGGGTTGGTATCTGCAAACGCGAGCACCATGAAAATTTGTCCACCGTCATTAATTCGGGCGTAGATACTTGCGTAAGGCAGTTCATCGACATGAGCTTTAGGTAAGTGAATATCTTCTGAACCCCATACGACCTCTTTGAAGGTCGCATTGATATCCTCGAAGCGCTGCGTGCATCCTGATATGAGAAGAAGAAGTGCGGCGGAAAAAATGAAACGAAGTGGGTTCCTAAGCGTTAACATCCTGTAATCCTAACGGGGCAAATAAGGCAATATAAAAGAATGTCACCTAAAAAAACACCCTTAGCTTAGCTAAGGGTGTTTGATTATGAGCATCTAACGATATTAGTTCGAACCGTCGGTCGAACCGTCAGTACCATCACTGCTAGTACCTACAACTAGAGCAGCTGTTAGTACTGCTGTTGTGACTACTACAGTGCCAGCAGCGCCAGCGCCAGCGCCAGCCGCAGTTGAAGCGCCTGCAGCTTCATTTGCTGCAGCTGTACCAGAAACGCCCATTGCGATTAGCATAGCTAGTGCAATTTTTTTCATGTTACTTTATTCCTTGAAGTAAATTTACTTACTAAACATCGATGTAAAAGGGCATAGCCCCTTCCCCTTCATTCTATGAGACTATTTATAGAATGTAAAACTGTTAGCATACTCGGGAACACTGAATGTCTGTTTAGCGTTATGCCGAAGGCGCCTCTTCTTCTTTACGAAACGCAAAGCGGACGAGCACGATGGCGACGCCGAGCATGCCACCCAACAGAGTGGCGAGTACACAGATTAACGCACGTTTCGGGCCATCTTTTTCTTCCGGCGCCACGGCAGGATCGATGGTTTTGAATACGAACTCTTTTTCCACTTCCGCCAACATTTGCGTTTTGTATTGCTCTTCAATCAGTGAGTAGAACATGTTCTGTAGCTCAGTGATGGAGGTGCGAGTGATTTGCTCTTGCAAGTAGGCGATTTTGTCCCCCGCTTCACTCAACGCTTGAGTTTTCATCCATTGATTAAGATCTTCAATCAGTAGTGTGACCCATTGCTGAGCAATAAAGGGCGATTTGCTGACAACCGAAATCGTCACCATGCCGCTGTCTTTGTTTTCTGAGACAGACAGCACTTGCTTAAATGCTTTGTGTGCTTCCCACAGGGTCGGCTCGAGGCTTTCACCTTCGTCATCGAGTAGCCATTCGCCACTGCGGGTGTCATAGAGATCGGCGTTGTAGCGCACGGTGTCCGTGTCGGGATTCCATGACTCGATAGCCATCAGCGGCACCAACAGCTGATGTTTCTCGATGAAGGTTTCGATGAACTTGCGCGATTGAAGGACCGCCAGTGCCTCAATTTTGGGATCCGCGGTGTTGCCTTTGCCAATATTGACGCCTGCAAAGGCAGCGAGACTTCCTAGCGATCCTGATAAACCACCGCTGCCACTGCTTTGCGTAGCCGCCAGTAGAGCCTCCGATTTGTACGTGTTAGGTTGCGAAAGCGCAAATAGCACGCCACCCACGGCAAAAACAGCCGTGGTCAATAGGATGATCCACTTGCCACGCCAAAGTGCATAAAACAGCTCACGCAGATCGATTTCGTCATCGGCGGGCGCTGTAGCGTAATAAGAAGGCGGGAATGGGTAGTGTCCGTCTTGTTGTGTAATTGGTTGAGATTTCGACATAATATCTTTCGGCTTAGGTTAAACGAAGCGCGCTGGGGCTTATGCTTTTCACCAGTGCGCTTCGCTATGCAAGTAAAATGGAGAGCGTTAGTCTTTGATTGCGCTCCATGCGACACCCAACTGATACAAGATCTGAGTGGCGGAGGTGACGGTGCTCAGGCCATCGAGGTAATCGACGTCAATCGGCACTATGATGGTATCACCTGGCTGTAAGGACTCACTGCTGCGACTGAACCAGAATGAGTTATTCGGCAGCATGACGGAGCCATCCGCGCGCACAACGTAGACGCGATCAGTATCGGCTTGCTTTTT
Organism: Vibrio sp. R10-SG-ISO4; assembly: GCF_059834135.1. Classification (NCBI taxonomy): domain Bacteria; kingdom Pseudomonadati; phylum Pseudomonadota; class Gammaproteobacteria; order Vibrionales; family Vibrionaceae; genus Vibrio; species Vibrio sp. R10-SG-ISO4. The sequence continues at coordinate 60,956 of NZ_JCBDHJ010000022.1, read as the reverse complement.
CGTGCCGCCCGCCAGTTGAATGTAATCGTCTACCGTCTTGCTGTAATCGAAGGTATGGGTCGAGGTAAACTGCACTTCACCGATGATAGAGACAGACTTGTCAAATTCAGGAATGTACAACTTATCATTATTCGCCAGCATGATATTGGCCTCTTGATTGCCTTCCAAAATGGCCGGCAAGTCGATGACCATACGCCCTAGCGCAGGCGTGTCCGCCAAGTTTTGCACCAGTGCCATCGCTTCAGATGGGCTCGATGAGAAGCTGGCAGAAGAGCTATTCTTGCGTAAGGTTAATCCCGCAATTTGGCTTTCTAGTGTGCTTTGTAGGTGCGCCATCTGTTGACGCTCACGCTCTTTTAGGCTCTCACGTGAGAAGATAGCTCCGTTCGGGTAAGCGTAGTCAGTCAAGCCGCCTGCACGTTCAATGACGTCGAAAATAGTATCACCCCGGTTGATCGCGTAGGTGCCTGGATACATCACTTCACCGCTCAGTTGAACCACCATTTCTGATCGCCATGCGGTATTCTTCAGAACAGCAATGCGGTCTTTTGACACCAGTTTGCGTTGCGCATCGTTGGTTGATAGGGATGAGAGGTTGAGTTTCAACTTGTCGAGCAGTTTAGTCTCGTCCTCCGTTGTAGGATCAAAACGCGTCATTTCCACACCATCCAAGTAGGCAGACTCCATAAAGCCTCCCGCAGCTTGAACGAGATCGGCGACGGTCATATTCTCAGTGATCGGGTAGGTGCCCGGAAATTTCACTTCGCCTACAATTTGCACGATTTGAGCGGGTTCCTTCCACGAGGATTGCTCTTTTAGACGCTGCAAAATAGGTTTAAGCTCACGTTCTCTCAGGGTCAAAGTTTCATTATCGGCCAATGTTGAAGCACGGGATGTGTTGGTTTGCCCGGCGCTTGTGCCGACTTTTTCATCCGTATCACGTTTTTGATCGAGGGCGCTGCGCTTTTGGGCGCCCTTACCTAGCCAGAAGTCCGCGTCGTAATTGTTCGATAAAACAAAAATCTGATCGCGGTTGGCGAGAATGAGGTCAGCCTGCGAGCCTGGCTTTGTCACTGCTTCTCTTAGGTTTAGCTGCAGTACATCGATTTTTCCGTGAGGTGTACGCTCTCTGACAATCAAGGCATAGCTTAGATCAGCAGAAGGAAGTAGGTCATCGTCAAGTGATGACAAGACATCCGAGATACGCATTCCTTTTTTATACTCATGCACGCCTTGTTTGGTGACTTGGCCACGCACGGCGACTGCATCAACAATGTTATTGCTGGCCTTGGAGATAAAAATTTCATCGCCATCTTTAACGCGATATTGCTGACCGGCTGGCTGGGTAAGATCCACCGTATCGACCACAATCCCTTGCTGCGTTTGTCGGCGCACAGTGACACTGCTGAGGTAGGCAGTGTTGAGCGTACCACCTGCGTACTCGACCACGGTGGACAGTGGCGTGGCCGTGGTTAACTCGAAGTGCGCTGGGCGGGTGACTTCACCACTGATGGTGATGTTGGACTTCTTGCTTGGAATAAAGAGGGTATCGCCTTTTTGTAAGCGCACGTCTTGGCTTGTATCGCCTTTAAGCAGTAGTTGATACAGATCGAGCTTGGCAACGGTTTGGCCTTTGCGCTTGAGCTGAACTTCACGCAATGAGCCCGTGTTTTTTACCCCACCCGCGGCAATCAATGCTTGTGTGATGGTGGTGAGACCGTTGACATTGTACGCGCCGGGCATGGTGGCTTCACCGGTGACGTAGATTTGCATCATACGCATACTGCCCATAGAGACAGTGACATTAACACCTATGGTGCGCTCTTTGATGAGTGCGGTGAGTTCGCTATCGAGATCTTGGAACGATTTGCCGGTCACGCTGATAGGGCCAATTTTAGGCAGGTTCAACTGACCGTTGCGATCCACGACCACATTGTATTGCTGATCTTCTTTGCCGAAGATTTGAATCCGAACTTCATCGCCAGGCCCCAATACGTAGTCATTCGGTACTGGAACATTATCTAGCGTCGTAAAGCTAGATGGATTGCCTTTAAGCACATCATAACCGAATGCAGGTAAGCGATTGTCTTGTACATCGACGCTCTCTTTTACTGGCTCTGCCTCTGCGGGCGTGACGGTCATTTGCGGTTCGGTAATGGCCGTCACCGCCGGTTCAGCGGTAGAAGAACGGTTCAATGAAGAAAGATCGACCCCGTACTGACGCGCAAGCTGCTCTTGTTGCGCCTTGGGCAATTTTTTGAACTGCTCAATTTGAGCCGCGGTCGGTTGATTGGCCGCCGCGAATTGGCTAACAAACAGTAAGCTTGTGAGCACTAGGGGGTTAAGCAACTTCATAAGGGTTCTTGATTCCTTGCATGCAGTTAAGATTAATAACGGTATTCATAGCCAAACACCACATTGGGTTCGTCTATCTGTGTAGTTGGTGAGGTAAGCTCGACGTAACCGACGCCAATATTGAACATCCCGTGTTGGAAAGGGAGGTAATAGTCGAGTTGCGCGGCAGTCTCTTGTCTATCTTGGGCGTCTGAGTCTCGATACACCAAGCTCATGCGGTGATCATTAGCAAACTGGGCATAGAGCGCGATAGAGTGACTGTCGCCCCACAATAGTGATGTGCTTTTGTTGAGCAGTGCTTGCTGCTCGGCGCGCCAACTCTCGGTAGTAGGGAGGGCATCGACTTGCTGCCCTTCGAACACTAACGACCACAGCGTATTGAGCCAATCGACGTGTCCTTCCCAGCCGTATGTGATGGCGGTGACATCATACACGTACTCTGTGTTCTGCCAGTTGGCAAACGCTGCGTGAGACAGACCACCGAATGGCGGTAGAGAGAGCCTTGCGTCGACGCCGTATTGGCTCATCGATTGTTTTTGTTTATCTTCATCGGTGAGCTGATAATTCACACCCAGTTCAAGTGGCTGCCATGGGCGTAGAGCGAGGCGGTTTGACCAGAGGTAATCCGATGATTGGTCAATGACATCAAGGACAGTATCGAAATGCCAGGCGCCGCCAAACGGCAATTGCTCACCTAGCCACGAAAGCTGCACTGACGGGGTGGTGTCACCAAAGCTCGCCATCTGCACATTATGTTGCCAAGTCGGTCCCCACCATCGCTCAAGATAGCCGATGCTGACGAGCGCTGACCCTGCATTGAAGGTCAGGTGACTGCCGATAAAATTGACATCGGTGTCATACGCTGCATCGCTGCCAGAGCGAGTTGCGTTGGGCGCTGGGCTATCAGCGTAGTTGATGTTGAGCCTAAACGAGAAATCATCATCAAGATGATCATAGCTTGAGTAAATGCCCCATTGGTCATTACCGACAGAGCCATAACCTAGCTCCGCGGTCGGTGATGATTGGTAGAGCGCTTTGGCCATCACGTTGCCTCGGCCATATTGGGCATTGGCCATCGCATGACGAACATGTTGCGCAGCGTTTTGCGTGGTTTCATCCACCTGACGACCTTTGACGTCGTCACCGACATTGCTCCAGCGTAATGGATAAGTACTGACCGGCGCGGTCAAAACGCCTCGGTCTGACAAGGTGTGCAACGAGGCGCGCAAAAAGGGATCGTGTGACTCCACCCAAGGGGAAGCGTAGGTTAGGCTAGGCGAGAGCGCTAGCAGAGCCAATGTCACGCTGCCGCGCAGAGATAGCGCCCGTTTGCGTGGCCAAGTTGGGATCTGATGCCTCATCCATTGATTGGAAAACAGGTGCGCATGAGCCTGTAAACGATGAGACTCTCGTGCGTGGTCAAAAGAAGGAAAAAAAAGTGCCATGTTCTAACGTTAACCCGCAGCGCGATAGGCGCTGAACTTTCCTAGTTATTTGCAATGTGTCCCTACTCTTCTCACGGTCGATGCCGAAAGGAAGAGGGTTATCCATTATGCATAAAAAAACGCCTCTTAAGTGCGTGACTTAAGGGGCATGAAAACTGAGGTCTAATGGCCAAGTCGAGCGCGGGATGTCTCTCCTGCTGTCGTTAAAGCCATATGCAGTATACCGAATAATAATAGGGGCATAAAGGGCTGATTCTGTCTCGATTTTGTAACGACTTGTCGCCTCTCTGACGATGTGCCCTACGCGCCTCTGCTGCGCTGAGCCGGGCTATGATGCTCAGTTATGAATAGCGGCGGTAATCACGTTGTGAGTGATTGATAATACGCCGGCAACGCCTCTTCCAACCAAAAGCGAGGTTTGATGGCGCTGCCAGTGAGAAACCCAACGTGGCCGCCTTGATCGAACAGGCGGTAGTCGATGTTGTCTGGCAGGACAAATTTCGGGATGACGTCGGGCGTCATAAACGGGTCGTCTTTGGCGTGGATGATTTGTGTCGGCAGGCGGATCTCTTTAAGGCGACGGATCCCAGAGCAACGCTGGTAGTAGTCTTGCGCGTCTTTAAAACCGTGTAGAGGGGCAGTGATGAGGTCATCAAACTCCATCAGTTTAGTGACCCGTTTGATGCTTTGATAAGAGAGATCGAGCTCGCCTTTTAACAGATGATGTTTACGCAGCGCGTTTTTCTTAAGTGAGGAGAGCAGATAGGTTTTGTAGACCTTGGAGAAGCCCTGCTCGATTCGCTCGGCGCAGGCCGACAAATCCAAAGGCGCGGAGACGATGGTTGCCGCGTCAAGCAGTGGCTCATCGCGGTAGTCGGCTAAGTAGTTCGCCAACATGTTTCCGCCTAGAGAGATGCCGACCGCGACTTTAGCTTGCTCGGGAAACAGGTGGTTGAGATGGCGTAAAAAGTGGCGAGCATCCTCGGTTTCGCCTGAGTGATAGGCCCGCGCGGTGTGGTTGGGTTTACCGCTGCAACCGCGAAAATGCATCATCACGGCGAGCCAGCCCCGGGAAGAAAACGCGTGCATCAATCCGTTGGCGTAGGGGCTGTAAAAACAACCTTCTAAGCCATGAAATAGCACGAAAATGGGTTTGCGCGCGGCGCTCTCTTGTTGCCAATCTTCGCTCCAAGCGAGATCGAGAAAGTCGCCATCGGGCGTATCAAGCGTTTGCCAGATAGGCTCAAACAAGGCTTTTTTGCGAATCAGGCGCGGAGCCAAGGTTTGCAGGTGCGGATTGGTGAGTCCTTTCGCGGCGGTAAAATGTGTCATAAGCCTATCCCTTGCTCGCTTCTGTATTTGGCGGGTTGCCGACAGTCGGATACCAATCGGTATGCAGTGCGGCGTAGAGGGGCTCAGCATCCTGCTGCCGACAATAGTGCAAGGTGAGTGGTTCGCCTTGATTCTCTTGCAGTGTGAGCGTGTTGACGCCAGTGAGCAAGTCGACCTGCTGCTGTTTTTCTAGCTCTAGCTCGAATTGCAGAGCTTCGCGGTAGAGCGTATCAGGCGCGCCAAGTTTTAACTTGCGGCGCAGCTCTCGATAGCTGTGCAGCAGAGGTTCACATCGCGCCAGGCTAGCGTGCAGTGTTGCCCAGCCCTGCTCATCAAAGGTGAGCCTCTGCTCATCTAACCAGCGTACCAGCAGCAGTAAATTGACATTGCCACCATAGCGGTTTTGCATACTAAGACAGGCGTCTTTCACTTCACGCACGCTGTAGTATTGCAAGCAGAATGCCCACAGCTCGTCGTGTGACAGGCGCGCGGCTTGCGCGCTGTCTTGCGATGCTTGTGCTTCGGTGGTCTCTACTGGCTCGCGTCCGTGAATGCCGCTTCCATCTGTTCGAGTTGTTCTTGCCCTGCCATCCATTCCATTTCTACCTCCTCAAGCTCAGCTTTGCAGCTTGCTTGAGTCGCCAATACTTGATTAAGTTTAGCCTTATTTTCTGCTTCATACAGGCTGTTGTCAGACAGCTGTACTTCAGCGTCATTGAGCGCTTTACCCAACTTATCCATTTTTTCTTCGAGTTTTGTCAGAGTTTTGCGAAGAGGGGCGGTCTGCTTACGAAATTCTGCTTCACGACGCTTTTGCTCCTTTTTGGCGGCTGCGCTGTTGGTGGTGCTTTTTTCAGGTTGAGCGTCTTGCGCGTCACGCCTCTCTTGTTTTTGCTGTTCCGTCAGCCATTTATAGTAGTCATTGAGATCGCCATCGAAGGGCGCGACTTGTCGGTCGTGCACCAAATAGAGGTCGTCGGTGGTGGCGCGCAACAAGTAACGGTCGTGCGAGACGATGACCATCGCACCCTCGAAGGTTTGCAACGCAAGGGTCAGCGCTTCACGCATATCGAGATCGAGGTGGTTGGTCGGTTCGTCGAGCAGCAGCAAGTTCGGTTTTTGCCACACAATCAGCGCCAGCACCAAGCGCGCTTTTTCGCCGCCGGAGAAGGGCGCGACTTTTTCCAGTGCCTTATCACCTTGAAAGCCAAAGCTGCCAAGATAGTTACGCAGCTCTAGCTCGTTTTTATCCGGGGCGATTTGCATCATGTGTTGTAATGGCGTCTCTTCGGGATGCAAGGTTTCGAGCTGATGCTGGGCAAAGTAGCCAATTTTGACCCCTTGTGAGTAGGTCAAATCGCCACCTTGAGGCTTGAGCTCACGCGAGAGCAGTTTGATCAGCGTTGACTTACCGGCGCCGTTGCGCCCGAGCAGGCCAATTCGGCTGCCAGGAACCAGGTTGAGACGAATTTTGTCGAGGATTAAGGCATCGCCATAACCGGCACTGACCTCATCCATCATGATGATTGGGTTAGGTAGGGCCAACGGCTCACGGAACTCAAAGCTAAACGGGTTATCAAATTGTGCCGGCAGGACTTTCTCCATGCGCTCCAACGCCTTAATGCGGCTTTGCGCTTGGCGCGCTTTGGAGGCTTTGTAGCGGAAGCGGTCGATGTAGCTTTGCATGTGCGCCATCTGTTTCTGCTGCTTCTGAAATTGCGCTTGTTGCAGGATCAGTTTTTGCGCGCGCTGCTCTTCAAATGACGAATAGTTACCGGTGTACTCATTCATCGTCTGATTCTCGATATGAATGATGCGACCGACAATCGGATCGAGAAAGTCTCGGTCGTGAGAAATCAAGATTAAAGTACCCGGGTAATTTTGCAGCCAGCGCTCAAGCCACATCACGGCATCCAGATCCAAGTGGTTGGTCGGTTCGTCGAGCAGCAGCAAGTCAGAGCGACACAGCAGCGCCTGCGCTAAGTTAAGGCGCATCCGCCAACCACCGGAAAACTGAGTTAAATTCCAGCTCATCTGCGCTTGGCTAAAGCCTAAGCCATCGAGCAGCTCCGCGGCGCGCGCTTTAATGCTGTAGCCGCCAATGGTTTCGATTTTGCCGTGGATCTCAGCGACGAGCGTGCCGTTGTCTTTCTGTTCCGCTTCGGCCAATTGCGCTTCCAGTGCACGATACTCGCGGTCACCATCAATCACATACTCAAGGGCGCAGCGCTCTAGGGCGGGCGTTTCCTGAGCCACCCAAGAGAGTTCCCAGTGAGCGGGTTTAGTGAAGTTTCCGCCATCGATAGAGAGTTCGTCTTTGATCAGCGCAAACAGTGTGGATTTACCACAACCGTTTTTGCCGACTAGGCCGACTTTGTCCCCCGGATGAATCGTCGCCGTAGCGTGTTCAAGCAGGGGTTTGCCGCCGCGCAGCAATTCGATGTCAGAAAAGGTGATCATAATGTTACCCGTTGGGTTCTCGCGATGTGGACTGGTCTTGCGTCGCATAGTAGGGGGATTGGCGTAAAAAGTCGATCATTGCGTCGGTGTTGCTGGCGTATGTGTTGTTTCGGGTTGCGCTTTTCTTGGGCCTATTGGTGGTGTGAATTGATTGATTAGCATTGAGAATTAGCAGCGAACCACGTATTGTCAAAGGCAACAGAGAAGAATGGATGGTGATTCACGGATGGAACTGTCATCGACCCCCACGTCTAAGCAGACACTTAAGCATAAACCTAAAGTGCTGGTGCTGTACGCGCACCCAGAGTCGCAAGGTTCAGTGGCCAATACGATCATGCTTAAGAAAATAGCCTCACTTGAGCACGTTACTGTGCGCGATTTGTACGCGCACTATCCTGAATTCTTTATTGATGTCGCTGCTGAGCACCAACTACTGCTCGAGCACGATGTGATTGTCTTTCATCACCCTCTTTATATGTACTCTTGCCCGGCGCTGCTCAAAGAGTGGATCGATCGCGTGTTAAGCAAAGGGTTTGCCTTTGGCAAAGGCGAAGCGCTCAAGGGCAAAGTGTGGCGCAGCGTGATCACCACAGGCGGTCATTTTGATGCGTACGCCAAATCGGGCTACAACCGCTATCCACTGTCCGAGATTTTGCAGCCGTTTGAGTTGACCGCCGCCTTGTGTCAAATGGAGTGGATTGAACCGCTGGTGCTTTACTGGGCGCGCAATGTGACTGACTTGGAGCGTTATCAACATGCCGAAGAGTACCGTCAATGGCTCAACGATCCGCTTGCGCCGATGACTACGGGGGCCGAGCTGAGCGAGGCGAAAGCGCGCTTACAAGGGGGGCAAGATGGCTCTGGAAAGTGATTTTCTGCAAAGCAGCGTGATTTTCCTGACCGCTGCGGTGGTGGCGGTGCCACTGGCTCAGCGTTTAGGCCTGGGCTCTGTGCTCGGTTATCTGTTGGCGGGCGTGGCGATTGGTCCTTGGGGACTGGGGCTGATTAGTGATGTGGAAGCGATTCTCCATTTTGCCGAATTTGGTGTGGTGCTGCTGCTGTTTTTGATTGGCCTTGAGCTCAATCCCAAAAAACTGCTGAAAATGAAAGGGCCGATTTTGGGCTTGGGCGGCGCTCAAGTGGTGTTGACTACGCTCGTATTGGCGAGTATTGCCAATCTCTTTGGCGTGAGTTGGCAAACCAGCGTGGTGATCGGTATGGGGTTGGCACTTTCGTCTACCGCCATCGCGTTGAAAGTGATTGAAGAGCAAGGGCTAGGCGGCAGTGAGGCCGGGCAATCAGGGTTTGCGGTGTTGCTGTTTCAAGATATAGCGGTGATCCCTATGCTGGCGGTGTTGCCGCTTCTGGCTGGGCACACCAGTGGTGATTGGCTCAGCGCCGTGTGGATGGTCGGCGGCGTGATAGGTTTGCTGGTCGGTGGTCACTATTTATTGCGCCCTTTGTTTCGCTACATCGTATTAAGTGGTGTGCGAGAGTTGTTTACCGCGTGTGCCTTGCTGCTGGTGATCGGCATCGCTTTGTTGATGCAGTCTTTGGGGCTATCAATGGCGCTCGGGACCTTTCTTGCGGGCGTGCTGCTGGCAGAAAGTGAATACCGACATGAGCTCGAGATAGCGATTGAGCCGTTTAAAGGCTTGTTGCTTGGGCTGTTTTTTATTGCCGTAGGCATGGCGGTCAACCTTGGTCTGTTGGCGCTAGAGCCGTTGGCGGTGCTGATATCGGTGATTGGCCTGGTATCGATCAAAGGGCTGATTTTGTACTTGCTGGCTAAGGCGTCGGGCAGCCGACCCAAAGCGCGCAGTAAAATGGCGGCCATTTTGAGTCAAGGTGGTGAGTTTGCGTTTGTGATTTTTACCGCTGCGAGCAGTCAAGGGTTGTTGAGTAAAGATCAAACCGCGTTTTTATTGGTGGTGGTCAGCCTCTCTATGGTCACCACGCCTTTGCTGTTGATGGCGCAGAACAAGTGGTATGCACGCGGGCTCAATACCTCAGGTCAGTCGGCGCAAAGCGACATCATCAACAAACGTCCGCGGGTGATCATTGCCGGTTTTGGGCGCTTCGGGCAGATTGTGGGCCGACTGATGTACGCCAACAAAATCAAAGTGACCGTGTTGGAAAGTGATGCCAGCCAAATTAAGCTCCTGCGTAAATATGGCTACAAGGTATTTTATGGTGACGCGACGCAACTGGATTTACTGCGTGCCGCCGGCGCCGACAAGGCGGAAGCGATGATCATCTGTACCGACTCACCGGATGAAATCATGAAGATCGTTGAGCTTTGTCAGCACTATTTTCCGCACCTAAAGCTGCTTGCTCGTGCGCGCAGCCGAGTGGAGGCGTATCAGCTTCTCAGTCACGGTGTAGACAACTATTCGCGCGAAACCTTTTTGGGCGCGTTAGACTTAGGGCGTCAAGCCTTGGTTGAGATGGGCATGCACCCCTATCAGGCCAAGCGTGCTGAGGCGCATTTTAGAAAGTTAGACAATGCGATGCTCAAAGAGCTTCTGCCGCAGCACAACGAAGATAAGCAGCTGGCGCTGAGAGCCAAAGAGGCGCGTAAAGAGCTGGAAGAGATTTTTGGTCGTGAGATGGAAAGCGACCAGCAATCGAAAAACTACTGGGATTGAGCCCATCAAGCTCTAAACTTCCCATAACCCATAACCCATAACCCATAACCCTACAAACCCAATAACAAGAGCACCATGAAAAAACGATTTATAGCTGGGGCGAGTTGCCCACATTGCCAAGCTCAAGATACCCTGCGCTGGTGGATAGAGAACAATATCGAGTGGGTCGAGTGCGTGGAATGCCAGCATACCGATCAACGAAAACCGCAAGAGGTGGAGAAAACGCCCCATGCTGGTCAAGATATGATCGGTATTTTTAAGCCAGATTGATTGAGTTTATAAAAATCATCCCCATAATGTCCGCTTAGACGACACTATTTTACGGAGCGTTTGTGTTGCTCTGTTATTCACTCTCCTTGGAGTCATTATGAAAATCGAAAAGAACGTAGTTGTAAGCCTTGCTTACCAAGTGAAAATGGAAGACGGCGTTGTCGTTGACCAATCAACTGCCGATGCGCCGCTAGATTACCTACACGGTAACAACAACCTGATCACGGGTTTGGAAACTGCGCTTGAAGGCAAAGAAGCAGGTGCGAAGTTCTCTGTGACGGTTTCACCAGAAGAAGCGTACGGCGAGCATAATGACGCATTGGTTCAGCGCGTTCCTGCTGACGTATTCCAAGGTGTGGATCAAATTGAAGTGGGCATGCGCTTTCTAGCAGACACTGACCAAGGTCCTATTCCTGTCGAAGTGACAGAAGTAGACGGTGATGAAGTGGTGGTTGATGGTAACCATATGCTTGCGGGTCAAACACTGACGTTTGATGTGGAAGTGGTTGCGCTACGCGAAGCGACAGCGGAAGAGATCGAGCACGGTCACGTACATCAAGCAGGTGGCTGTGGTCATGATCACGACCACGATCACGAAGGCGGCTGTTGTGGCGGTGAAGGCCATGACCATGGCGAGAAAAAAGACGGTTGCTGCGGTGGCGGTGGTTGCGGCTCGCATTGATCGCAAGTGCCTAGTTTCTAGTTTCTAGTGCCTAGTTCCTAGAGGTAGGCAGAGAGACTAAAGAAGCTACCAGGAGCGTGAGTTGAGTGATCGACTTGCGCTTTTTTGTTGTTTGGGGATAGGGTGACTGAGCAACATCAAGGAGAAAAGAGTGAATTCACCAATTTCAATCGCCATACATGGCGGGGCAGGGACCATACTGCGAGAGCAAATGAGCGACTCACTAAAAGCGGCCATATTGTCTGATTTGGAGAGCGCGGTGCGCGCTGGGCACTGCTTGTTAGCGGCCGGTGGCGACGCGCTCGATGCGGCGGTCGCGGCGGTGAAAGTGCTGGAAGACTCGCCGCACTTCAATGCAGGGAAAGGCTCGGTGCTGACCCACAAAGAGTTTGTCGAGATGGATGCCTCAGTGATGCATGGCGCCCAGTGTGATGCTGGCGCGGTGGCGGGGGTGCGCCATATTAAAAATCCGGTAGAAGTTGCCCGCTCAGTGATGCAGCAGAGCGACCATGTGCTCTTGATCGGAGAGGGCGCGGAAGCGTTCGCCTTTGAGCACGGCTATACCTATACCGAGCAAGATTACTTTTTTACCGAGCGCCGCTATGAGCAGCTTCAGTCGATGAAAGAGAAAGGGATGTTTGCCCTGTCGGAGTCGCGCTATCCGGATGACAACAAGTACGGCACGGTCGGAGCGGTGGCGCTCGATGCCAACGGGAATTTGGCAGCGGCAACCAGCACCGGCGGTATCACCAACAAGAAGTATGGCCGAGTCGGTGACTCTGCGTTGATTGGCGCGGGCACGTACGCAGAAAATGGCGTTGTGGCGGTCTCCACCACGGGAATGGGTGAGTACTTCATTCGCAAAACCGTGGCCGTTGATGTTGCGGCGCGCATGCGCTATCTCAAGGAGAGCGTCCAGCAAGCCAGCGACAGCATCATTCAAGGGGAGCTCAAATCGTTAGGTGGAGAAGGTGGCCTGATTGCTCTCGATGCGCACGGGCAAGTGCACTTTGCCATGAACAGCTCAGGCATGTATCGCGCTAGTATTGATGCCGCGGGTAATTTATGTGTGAAAATTTACGCCGATGAATGAAAGCCGACACTGACTGTGAGTCAAAATGGATAATAGGATCTGAAAATCTCGTTGCGTACCAGAGCACTAGCGGGGTTTCCTTTGGGATGATTAAAAAATGACTGCACGAAGTGTGATTCGGTGCTAGAATCCTTTTTTAACTAGCAATCAGACTTGGAAAGATGGGAAATAACGTAGTCGTTCTGGGCACCCAATGGGGTGACGAAGGTAAAGGTAAAATCGTAGACCTTTTAACTGAAGATGCAAAATATGTGGTTCGCTACCAAGGCGGTCACAACGCAGGTCACACTCTAGTCATTGACGGTGAAAAAACCGTTCTCCACTTAATTCCATCAGGTATTCTTCGCGATAACGTTAAATGTGTTATCGGTAATGGCGTTGTTCTTTCGCCAGAAGCGTTACTGAAAGAAATGAAACCTCTTGAAGAGCGCGGCATTCCAGTGCGCGAGCGTCTTTTCATTTCTGAAGCCTGTCCTCTTATTCTTCCATACCACATCGCTATGGACCAAGCGCGTGAAGTTGCGCGTGGTAAAAAAGCGATCGGTACAACAGGCCGTGGTATCGGTCCTGCGTATGAAGATAAAGTGGCGCGCCGTGGTCTTCGTGTTGGCGATCTGTTCGACATGGACGCGTTTGCTGAGAAACTGAAAGAAGTGATGGAATACCACAACTTCCAGCTTGTGAATTTCTACAAAGCGGAAGCGGTGAGCTATGACGAAGTGCTTGAGCAAGCGAAAGGCTACGCAGACCTTCTCACTTCTATGGTGATTGATGTCACTGACGAACTGGATGCGGCTCGTAAGCGCGGCGACAAGATCATGTTCGAAGGTGCACAAGGCACACTGCTTGATATCGACCACGGTACTTACCCATACGTGACCTCATCGAACACTACAGCAGGTGGTGTTGCGGCAGGCTCTGGCTTTGGTCCTCGTCACATTGGTTACATTCTTGGTATCGCGAAAGCGTACTGCACACGTGTTGGTGCAGGCCCATTCCCGACGGAACTGTACGATGGTCAAGACAAGCAAGATCCTATCGGTAAACACCTAGGCACGGTTGGCCACGAGTTTGGTGCAACGACAGGTCGTCTACGTCGTACCGGTTGGTTTGACGCTGTGGCAATGCGCCGCGCGATCCAAATCAACTCAGTGTCCGGTTTCTGTTTGACGAAATTGGACGTACTGGATGGCTTGAAAGAGCTGAAAATCTGTACGGGTTACAAGATGGATGATGGCGCTATCCTTGAAGTGTCACCAATGGCGGCAGAAGCGTTCGAGAAGGCAACCCCTATCTACGAAACCATGCCTGGTTGGTCTGAGAACACCTTCGGTGCCAAGTCTATCGATGATTTGCCTCAAGCTGCGCTGAACTATATCAAGCGTATTGAAGAGCTCACCGGCGTGCCTGTTGACATCATCTCAACCGGTCCTGACCGTAACGAAACCATCATCAAAGTTCACCCGTTTAACGCCTAATCTAGGCTGGCATTCCTAATAGCTAATAGCTAATAGCTAATAGCTGCCACAACAGTGAATAGTGAATCTGATAAACCAGCGCCCTTGCGCTGGTTTTTTTACGTCTTTACAGCTTGAATTCTCTCCCTTTCGCGGCAACAATTTGCCTTGTAGCGGCAATTTTGATTAAAGAGTTATCAATCTTGGTCGATATAAGGTTCAAGCTTGCCACCTCTTTCGCCGGTTTGTTGGCGTCGACTCCAGCAGTGGAGTCAATCGGTGGTGGTCGCTCGCAATTGAGGTGTGGTGTTGAGTCGCGCATCCCAGTTAACAATGGACAAACAATCGAAGTAAAGAGTGCAGATAATGACGCTAAAAATGTTAGCGGCTTCGATGGTATTGATGTTGGGCGCTCAAACGGTCACCGCGAATGAGCTAGCGGAGATTGGTGAACCGGTCCCGATTTATACCGAAGCTGAACTGATCAAACTGATTAACGACAACAAGCACCTTGAGCAAGTCAAAGCCGACAAATGTCAGCTGGTGGAAGACATTGTCGCGCGCGCAACGCGCATTAGCCTACCGTCTTACGAGTTTTTGTATGGCGATATGTTGGCGTGGGGTGTGTGTGTGGAGCAGGATGTGGAACTGGGTCTCTACTATATGGAGAACGCTGCCCATCAAGGTTTACCTGCCGCGCTGGAGCAGCTCGGGCGTTACTACTCTCGAGGCACCTTGGTACAAGAAGACAAAGAGCGCGCGATTCCTTATCTGCGTGAAGCCGCTGCGATGGGCAACCTGAACGCGCGTATTCATCTGGCAGAATTGCTGCTGCGTGATTATGGCAGCCCGCTCGATTATGAAGATGCCTACCGCTGGCTCTACAACTCCGTCACCGCGGATCAGCGCACCCACAAACGCATCTCTATTTTGCGTCAGGGGCTGGAGCGCCGTATGCCGCAAAACATCATCGCGCGCGCCAAAAAACGCGACACGTTCTGGTAACGCACTCGTTCTGCTAGGGGGCGGGGCTCGCGCTAGCAGGCGACGGACTTAGAATTCGAAACAGACACCACGCGGCTTATCCAACCTGCACTCTGGATTGGCCTTTGTGGCCAGTGATGGTGATACTCAGCTCGGCTGGGTATTTTGCTTTTATCTCCTCACCTTTTATCCGCTAACCCTTCTACTTGCAAACTCTGCCTAAAAAGACCACCTTTCACTTTAAAAACGCTAGCTTAGTATTAAAAGCTCACTTGAGCCGATATACTGTTATTAACTCCTCTGGAAAAAATAGGCGTGCCTATGTCTGACACAATGCCCAACGATCCTTTTGCCGATCGTGAATCTGAAAATTACGAAAACCCCATCCCAAGTCGTGAGTACATTCTTGAGTATCTCACTAACGCGGGAGTGCCCATGAACCGCAACGATCTGTTTGAGGCGCTCAAACTCGAAGGCGAAGAGCAATACGAAGGTTTGCGCCGCCGTTTGCGCGCGATGGAGCGTGACGGGCAGTTGGTGTTTACGCGCCGTCAATGTTACGCCTTGCCAGAAAAACTCGAGATGGTGAAAGGCTATGTGATTGGCCATAAAGACGGTCATGGTTGGGTCAGACCGGAAGGCAGTGTCGGCAAAGATAACGACATCGTGTTGCCGCATCATCAGATGAAAAACATCATTCATGGTGATTACGTCTTAGTGCAACCGACCGATAACTCGAAGCGCGGCCGCAAAGAAGGGCGCCTGGTGCGTGTGTTGGAAGAGCGTCAGACGCAGATCGTCGGCCGCTTTTTCATGGAGTATGGCTACTCCTATGTGGTGCCGGATGACTCTCGAATTAGCCAAGATATTTTGATTCCTAATGACCAGCGAGCAGGGGCTCGTATGGGCAACGTGGTCGTAATTGAATTGACCGACCGTGGCTCACGCTCACGTGGCATGATGGGCAAAGTGGTTGAAGTTTTGGGTGAGAATATGGCGCCAGGTATGGAGACGCAAATTGCCATTCGTACCCACCAAATTCCTCACGAATGGCCCGAAGCGGTTGAGAAGCAGATTGAAGGCCTGGGTGAAGAGGTCCCGGAAGAGGCGAAAGTCGGTCGTGTTGACTTGCGCGACTTGCCATTGGTCACCATTGATGGCGAAGACGCGCGCGATTTCGATGATGCTGTCTACTGTGAAGCGAAGAAAGGGGGCGGCTGGCGTCTCTGGGTGGCGATTGCGGATGTCAGCTATTACGTTCGTACCGATAGCGCGTTAGATAAAGAGGCCATCAACCGTGGTAACTCGGTCTACTTCCCATCACAAGTGGTGCCAATGTTGCCTGAGGTACTCTCTAACGGACTCTGTTCACTGAATCCACAGGTGGACCGCTTGTGTATGGTGTGCGAGATGACCATCTCAGAAACCGGCAAGCTGTCAGGCTACAAGCATTACGAAGCGGTGATGAATTCTCACGCGCGTCTGACCTACAGCAAAGTGCATGACATCCTCGAAGGGGATGAAGAGCTGCGTGAGCGCTACCAAGCTTTGGTGCCGCATCTTGAGCAGCTGCACGCGATGTACAAAGTGCTAAAAGAAGCGCGCGATCAGCGTGGGGCGATCGAGTTTGAAAGTGTCGAAACCAAATTTATCTTCAATGCGCAGCGTAAAATCGAAAGTATTGAGCCTGTGGTGCGTAACGATGCGCACAAGATCATTGAAGAGTGTATGATTCTGGCCAACATCGCCTCGGCTTCCTTGGTGGAAAAAGCCAAAGAGCCAGCGCTATATCGTATTCACGAAACGCCGGGCGAGGAGCGCTTAACGGGCTTTAGAGATTTCTTGGCTGAGCTTGGCTTGGATTTGAAAGGCGGTTTGGAGCCTTCTCCTACGGATTATGCGGATTTGATGAAGCATATCGGTGAGCGCCCTGATAAAGAGCTGATTCAAACCATGCTACTACGCTCGATGAAGCAAGCGGTGTACAATGCCGACAACTGTGGCCACTTTGGCTTGGCGTTGAAGCGTTACGCGCACTTTACGTCGCCGATTCGTCGTTACCCAGACTTGCTGCTTCATCGCGCGATTAAGTATTTGATTGCCAAACAAGCGGGCACTAATCACGATCGCTGGACCCCAACAGGCGGCTACCACTATTCATTTGATGACATGGACTTCTACGGTGAGCAGTGTTCGATGACCGAACGCCGCGCTGATGACGCGACGCGTGAGGTGTCGGATTGGCTCAAATGTGAGTACATGCAAGATCATGTTGGTGAAGAGCTAGACGGTGTGATTGCCAACGTCACGGGCTTTGGCTTCTTTGTCCGTTTGAGTGAGTTGCACATCGATGGCTTAGTGCACATCTCTAACTTGGCGAACGACTACTATCAGTTTGATCCAATCGGCCAGCGCTTGATCGGCGAGAGCTTTGGCGCCATTTATCGTCTTGGCGATAGCGTCAAAGTGAAGGTGCTGTCGGTTAACTTGGACGACAGACAGATCGATTTTGAGTTGGTGGAAAGTAGCCGAGTGCCACGTGGTAAAGGCAAAACGTCGAAAAAACGCGCGGCAGAAGCGCAGCGTAAAGCAAAAGAGAAGAAGCGTAACGCCAGCGGAAAAGGCGAGCGCCGCGCCATCCCTGCAGTGGAGCCGACTAAGCGTCCTGACACTGAGCGCGGTAAAGCGGGCGCGAAAGGTCAGTCTCGTGGCGACGCGAGCGCTGAGGGGGCGAAAAAGCCAAAAGTCAAAAAGGCCATCAAGAAAAAGCCCGGTCGTAAGCCGAAAAAAGCCACACGATAATCTATCGAAGAGAGGGGCGCATCACGCCTCTCTCTTGAATCAAAACAGGTTAACTAATGAGTAACGAATTTATTTATGGCATCCACGCCGTCAAAGCAGTGTTGGCCAAAGAGCCTGAACGTTTTGTTGAAGCGTATGTTCTTAAAGGGCGTCAAGACGACCGCCTGCTACCTATCCTCAACGAGTTGCAAGCGGTAGGCGTTTCCATCCAGCAGATGACGCGCAAAACCCTCGACGACAAAGCGCATGGCGCCAATCACCAAGGTGTGATTGCTCGTGTTAAGCCCGCCAAGCCGCTCAACGAGCATGATTTGGATGACATTATCGCCAAGCACGACAATCCACTGCTGCTAGTACTGGATGGGGTGACCGATCCCCATAACTTAGGTGCTTGCCTACGTAACGCTGATGCGGCGGGTGTTTGCGCGGTCATCGTGCCGAAAGATAAGTCGGCGCCAATGACGGCAACGGTTAGCAAAGTGGCGTGTGGCGCAGCAGAAACCGTACCCTTAGTGCGCGTGACTAATCTGGCGCGCACGATGCGCAGCTTGCAAGAGCAGGGCATCTGGTTTGTCGGCACCGCTGGCGAGGCGACGCACGATATCTATCAAGCCAAACTGACTGGCCCACTGGCCATCGTCATGGGTGCCGAAGGAGACGGCATGCGCCGCCTAACGCGCGAGACCTGTGATGACCTAATCAAAATCCCAATGGCCGGCTCAGTCTCGAGCTTAAACGTCTCGGTTGCTTCAGGCATCTGCCTCTTCGAAGCCGTCCGTCAGAGGTTGGGGTAAGGTCCTAGTGGCGAGTGCCTAGTTCCTAGAGGGCGACTTCTAGGAACTAGGCACTTCTTTTCACTTTTTTCTTCTCCCCCTCTCACTTTCTTTAAGCACCCCTCTGGCTCTCTATACGCTCCTTCTAGGAACTAGAAACTAGGCACTTCTTTTTCTCCCCCCTCTTTTTCTGCGACTATTTTTCAAACAACCCTTGCATGTGAAACTGTGATCTGTATAATTCCCCGCACTGGTTAAGCCAGTTGTGAACCAATGAGCAGCGAGGAGCTGATTTACCGCTTGGTAAATTAGGTAATGTAAACTCAGCTTATGTTCGCGGTTAATACAATTAGTTCACCTCTTGAAAACAAACAGCAATGTTTCTCTTCTCGAGAGCTAATCGAAAATTAGCTGACAATGCGTCCTAATCTTGGATGCTACGGTTTCACATAAATCAATCGTACATTCTCTCGCCTTAGCGAGTCTGAGTGGCGATATTGTTTGTGTAATAAATAACTATTGGAGCTCTGTCTCATGCAGAACCAACGTATTCGTATCCGCCTAAAAGCTTTCGATTACAAACTAATCGACGCTTCTACAGCGGAGATCGTTGAAACAGCTAAGCGCACTGGCGCACAGGTTCGTGGTCCAATCCCACTGCCAACTCGTAAAGAGCGTTTCACAGTTCTTATCTCTCCACACGTTAACAAAGATGCTCGTGATCAGTACGAAATCCGTACTCACAAACGTCTAATCGACATCGTTGAGCCAACAGACAAAACTGTTGATGCTCTGATGCGTCTAGACCTTGCAGCGGGCGTTGACGTACAAATTAGCCTAGGTTAAGGGAGATTAGAAGAATGATTGGTCTAATCGGTCGTAAAGTGGGCATGACCCGCGTATTTACTGAAGATGGCGTTTCTATCCCAGTTACTGTTGTTGAAGTTGAAGGTAACCGCGTTTCTCAAGTGAAAACTCTTGAAACAGACGGCTACGCAGCAATTCAGGTAACTGCTGGTGCTAAGAAAGCCAACCGCGTAAACAAAGCTGAAGCAGGTCACTTTGCTAAAGCTGGCGTTGAAGCTGGTCGTGGTCTTTGGGAATTCCGTTTGGAAAACGGCGAAGAGTTTGAAGTTGGCGCTGAGCTAACTGTTGAACTGTTCAACGAAACTAAGAAAGTAGACGTTACTGGTACATCGAAAGGTAAAGGCTTCCAGGGCGCTGTTAAGCGTTGGAACTTCCGTACTCAAGATATGACTCACGGTAACTCATTGTCTCACCGTGCTCCTGGTTCTATCGGTCAATGTCAGACTCCAGGTCGCGTATTTAAAGGCAAGAAAATGGCAGGTCACATGGGTGCTGAGCGTGTAACGACTCAAAACCTAGAGATCGTACGTGTTGACGCTGAGCGCAACCTGCTTCTTATTAAAGGTGCAGTCCCAGGCTCAACTGGCGGCAACGTGATCGTTAAACCAGCTGTTAAAGCATAACGTCTCAGGAGTAAGTAATGGAACTAATGGTTAAAGGTGCTGATGCACTAACTGTTTCCGAAACTACTTTCGGACGTGAGTTTAACGAAGCTCTTGTACACCAAGTAGTTGTTGCGTACGCAGCAGGTGCTCGTCAAGGTACTCGTGCTCAAAAAACACGTTCAGAAGTTTCTGGCGGTGGCGCTAAGCCATGGCGTCAAAAAGGTACTGGCCGTGCTCGTGCTGGTACAATCCGTAGCCCAATCTGGCGTACAGGTGGTGTTACTTTTGCTGCGAAACCACAAGATCACAGCCAAAAAGTAAACAAGAAAATGTACCGTGGTGCTATGAAGAGCATTCTTTCTGAGCTAGTTCGTCAAGAGCGTCTAATCGTTGTTGATAACTTCTCAGTTGAAGCGCCAAAAACTAAAGAGCTTGTAGCTAAGCTGAAAGAGCTTGAGCTAACTGACGCTCTAATCGTGACTAGCGAAGTAGATGAGAATCTATTCCTAGCGGCTCGTAACCTATACAAAGTTGACGCACGTGATGTTGCTGGTATCGACCCAGTTTCACTGATCGCGTTCGACAAAGTTGTAATGACTGCTGAAGCAGTTAAGCAAGTTGAGGAGATGCTAGCATGATCACTGAAGAGCGTATCCTAAAAGTTCTACGTGCACCGCACATCTCTGAAAAAGCAACGATGGCTGCTGAGAAAGCGAACACTATCGTTTTCAAAGTAGCAAAAGATGCGACTAAGAAAGAGATCAAAGCAGCCGTAGAAAAGCTATTTGAAGTTGAAGTTAAGTCTGTAAATACTCTTATCACTAAGGGTAAGACCAAACGTCAAGGTCTACGCCAAGGTCGCCGCAGCGACGTTAAGAAAGCGTACGTTACTTTGAAAGAAGGTCAAGATCTTGACTTCGTTGGCGGTGCGGAATAACAGGAGTAGTTAAACAATGGCTATTGTTAAATGTAAGCCGACTTCCCCTGGTCGTCGTCACGTAGTTAAAGTTGTTAACGCTGACCTTCACAAAGGTAAGCCTTACGCACCTCTTCTAGAGAAAAACTCTAAGAACGGTGGTCGTAACAACAACGGTCGTATCACAGTACGTCACATCGGCGGTGGTCACAAACACCACTACCGCGTTATCGATTTCAAACGTACTAAAGATGGCATTCCAGCGAAAGTTGAGCGTCTAGAATACGATCCAAACCGTAGCGCAAACATCGCTCTAGTTCTGTACGCAGACGGTGAGCGTCGTTACATCATTGCACCTAAAGGTGTTCAAGCTGGTGATCAGATCCAATCTGGTGTTGATGCGCCTATCAAAGCAGGTAACACCCTGCCGATGCGCAACATCCCTGTAGGTTCTACTGTTCACTGTGTTGAACTTAAGCCTGGTAAAGGTGCTCAGCTAGCTCGCTCGGCTGGTGCATACGCTCAAATCGTTGCTCGCGACGGTGCGTACGTGACTATCCGTCTACGTTCTGGTGAGATGCGCAAAGTATTGTCTGAAGGCCGTGCAACAATCGGTGAAGTAGGCAACGCTGAGCACATGCTACGCGAACTAGGTAAAGCTGGTGCTAACCGCTGGCGCGGTGTTCGTCCAACCGTTCGCGGTGTGGTAATGAACCCAGTAGACCACCCACACGGTGGTGGTGAAGGCCGTACATCTGGTGGTCGTCACCCAGTTTCTCCTTGGGGTATGCCAACTAAAGGCTTCAAGACCCGTAAGAACAAACGCACTGACAAGTACATCGTACGTCGTCGTAACAAGTAATCTATATAAGAGGATAAGCCATGCCACGTTCTCTCAAGAAAGGTCCATTTATTGACCTACACTTGCTGAAGAAGGTAGAGAAAGCGGTGGAAAGCGGAGACAAAAAGCCTATTAAGACTTGGTCCCGTCGCTCAATGATCATTCCAACAATGATCGGTTTGACCATCGCTGTCCATAATGGTCGTCAGCACGTTCCAGTTTTCGTTACCGAAGAAATGATCGGTCACAAACTGGGTGAATTCGCACCAACACGTACTTACCGCGGTCACGCTGCGGATAAGAAAGCTAAGAAGCGTTAAGGAGTAGATGATGGAAGCAGTAGCTAAACATAACTTTGCTCGCATTTCGCCTCAGAAAGCTCGCTTAGTTGCAGATCAAATTCGTGGTAAATCAGTTGATCAAGCTCTAGAAATCTTGACGTTCAGCAACAAAAAAGCGGCTGAACTGATCAAGAAAGTTCTTGAATCAGCTATCGCGAACGCGGAGCACAACGAAGGTGCAGATATCGACGATCTATCAGTCGCTAAAATCTTCGTAGATGAAGGCCCGATCATGAAGCGTATTATGCCTCGTGCTAAAGGTCGTGCGGATCGTATCTTGAAGCGTTCAAGCCACATCACTGTTGTTGTTGCAGACGCTTGAGACTAGGAGAGTAAGCAATGGGTCAAAAAGTACATCCTAATGGTATTCGTCTAGGCATCGTTAAGCCTTGGAATGCTACATGGTTTGCTAACACCAAAGAATTCGCTGACAACCTAGACGGCGACTTCAAGGTACGTCAGTTCCTAACTAAGGAACTTTCGAAAGCGTCTCTTTCACGTATCGTTATCGAGCGTCCTGCTAAGAGCATCCGTGTGACTATTCACACTGCTCGTCCAGGCGTTGTTATCGGTAAGAAAGGTGAAGACGTTGAGAAGCTACGCGCAGCTGTAGCTAAAATTGCAGGTGTACCAGCGCAAATTAACATCGCTGAAGTACGTAAGCCTGAACTGGATGCGCAACTTGTTGGTGACAGCATCGCGTCTCAGCTAGAGCGTCGTGTGATGTTCCGTCGTGCTATGAAGCGCGCGGTACAAAACGCAATGCGTCTAGGTGCTAAAGGTATCAAAGTGGAAGTAAGCGGTCGTCTAGGCGGCGCTGAAATCGCACGTTCAGAGTGGTACCGTGAAGGCCGTGTGCCTCTACACACTCTACGTGCTGACATTGATTACGCAACTTCTTCGGCTCACACCCAATACGGTGTAATCGGCATTAAAGTTTGGATCTTCAAAGGTGAGATCCTAGGCGGCATGCCAGCAGCTAACGCTGTAGAGCCTAAAGGCGACAAGCCTAAGAAGCAGCGCAAAGGCCGTAAGTAAGGAGTCGACAGATGCTACAACCTAAACGTACTAAGTTCCGTAAGGTTCAGACTGGTCGTAACCGTGGTCTAGCTAAAGGTACTGATGTAAGCTTCGGCGAATTCGGTCTTAAAGCTGTTGGCCGTGGTCGTCTAACTGCTCGTCAAATCGAAGCGGCACGTCGTGCAATGACACGTCACGTTAAGCGTCAAGGTAAAATCTGGATCCGTGTGTTCCCAGACAAGCCTATCACAGAGAAACCACTTGAAGTTCGTCAAGGTAAGGGTAAAGGTAACGTTGAGTACTGGGTAGCCCAAATCCAACCTGGTAAGGTGATGTACGAAATGGGTGGTGTACCTGAAGAATTGGCACGTGAAGCGTTCCGCCTAGCGGCTCGTAAACTGCCATTCAAGACGACATTTGTAACTAAGCAGGTGATGTGATGAAAGCACAAGATCTACGCGAAAAAAGCGTTGAAGAGCTAAATGCAGAGCTTCTAGGTTTGCTACGTGAACAGTTCAACTTGCGCATGCAAGCTGCGACTGGTCAACTACAGCAAACTCATACTCTGAAAGCTGTACGCCGTGATATCGCACGTGTGAAAACTGTTTTGACTGAGAAGGCAGGCGCATAATGAGCGAAGTAAAACGTACTCAACAAGGTCGTGTAATCAGCGACAAGATGGACAAGTCTATCACTGTTGCTATCGAGCGTTTCGTAAAACACCCAATTTACGGTAAGTTCGTAAAACGCACGACAAAAGTACACGCACATGACGAGAACAACGAATGTGGCCTAGGCGACAAAGTTGAAATCGCAGAGTGTCGTCCACTGTCTAAGACTAAGTCTTGGACTTTGGTGAAAGTTGTAGAAAAAGCGAAGATGTAATCTCGTTAATTCTATGATGAAACGGCTCCAAAAAGTTTTTTTGGGGCCGTTTATTTTTTGACTACCCAAGTGAAAAAAAGGGTGGTACAATTCGCGTCCCTTTTAAAGAGGCAGCCCGACCCGTGAGGGTCTAGTTTTTTTATATATTTAGCGGAGCACTAACATGATCCAAATGCAAAGTATGCTGGACGCAGCTGATAACTCAGGCGCTCGCAGCGTAATGTGTATTAAGGTTCTGGGTGGCTCTCACCGCCGTTATGCACATATCGGTGACATCATCAAAGTTACTGTTAAGGAAGCAATTCCTCGCGGTAAAGTTAAAAAAGGTGATGTACTGAAGGCGGTGGTAGTTCGCACCCGTAAAGGCGTACGTCGTCCAGACGGTTCTGTCATTCGCTTCGACCGTAATGCTTGCGTACTGTTAAATGACAATACTGAGCAACCAATCGGTACACGTATCTTTGGTCCTGTGACACGCGAACTTCGTAACGATAAGTTCATGAAGATTGTTTCACTGGCTCCAGAAGTTCTGTAAGGAGCACGTAAAGATGGCAGCTAAAATCCGTCGTAATGACGAAGTAATCGTTCTTGCTGGTAAAGATAAAGGCAAGAAAGGTAAAGTAACTAAGGTCCTAGCTACTGGTAAAGTTATCGTTGAAGGTATCAACCTTGTTAAGAAACACCAGAAACCTGTTCCTGCTATGGGTATCCAAGGCGGTATCGTAGAGCAAGAAGCAGCAATCGACGTTTCTAACGTGGCGATTTTCAACGCAGCTACTGGTAAAGCTGACCGTATCGGTTTCCGTATCGAAGATGGCAAGAAAGTTCGTTTCTTCAAGTCTAACGGCGAAACTGTTTCTAACTAATAGAAAGTAATTTGGAGTTCTACTATGGCGAAACTGCATGATTACTACAAGTCGTCTGTAGTCGCTGAACTGACCAAACAGTTCGGTTACTCAAGCGTCATGCAAGTCCCTAGAATCGAGAAAATCACCCTTAACATGGGTGTTGGTGAAGCAATCAACGACAAGAAACTGCTAGAAAACGCAGCATCTGATATGGCAACGATCTCTGGTCAAAAGCCACTTATCACTAAAGCGCGTAAATCTGTTGCAGGCTTCAAAATTCGTGAAGGCTACCCTATCGGTTGTAAAGTAACCTTGCGTGGCGAACGTATGTGGGATTTTCTTGAGCGTCTAATTTCGATCGCTCTTCCACGTGTACGTGACTTCCGTGGTGTTAGCGCTAAGTCTTTTGACGGTCGCGGTAACTACAGCATGGGCGTTCGCGAGCAAATCATCTTCCCGGAAATCGACTTTGATAAAGTTGATCGAGTACGCGGTCTAGACATCACTATTACGACGTCTGCTGGTACTGATGAGGAAGGCCGTGCTCTGCTGGCTGCCTTTAACTTCCCATTCCGTAAGTAAGGTGAAGGGTTACTGTTATGGCTAAAAATTCTATGAAAGCACGTGAAGCAAAGCGTGCGAAGCTTGTAGCTAAGTTCGCTGAAAAGCGTGCGGCTCTTAAAGCTATCATCAGCGATGTAAACGCATCTGAAGAAGATCGTTGGGATGCAGTGCTTAAACTGCAAACTCTTCCACGTGATTCAAGTGCATCACGTCAGCGCAACCGTTGTAACCAAACTGGTCGTCCACACGGTTACCTACGTAAGTTCGGTCTAAGCCGTATCAAAGTTCGCGAAGCTTGCATGAAAGGCGAGATTCCTGGACTTCGTAAGGCTAGCTGGTAATTGCCACTTAATCATTTGGAGTAAATCATATGAGCATGCAAGATCCGATTTCGGATATGCTGACCCGCATTCGTAACGGTCAGGCAGCAGACAAAGTCTCTGTTAAAATGCCTTCTTCAAAGCTTAAAGTTGCAATTGCTGCACTACTAAAAGCTGAAGGTTACATCGTTGATTTCGCTGTTGAAGGCGAAGTAAAACCTGAGCTAGAAGTTACTCTTAAGTACTTCCAAGCGAAACCAGTAATCGAGCAACTTAAACGTGTTTCTCGTCCAGGTCTACGTGTTTACAAGAAGAAAGATGAACTTCCTTCTGTAATGGGTGGTCTTGGTGTTGCTATCGTTTCAACTTCCAAGGGTCTGATGTCAGACCGTGCTGCACGTAAAGCAGGTCTTGGTGGTGAAATCATCGCTTACGTAGCGTAATAGGAGTAGAAAATGTCTCGTGTTGCTAAAGCACCTGTCGCTATTCCAGCTGGCGTAGAGGTGAAACTGAACGGCCAAGAAATCACTGTAAAAGGTGCGAAGGGCGAACTAACTCGCGTTCTTAACGACGCTGTTGTTATCGCTCAGGAAGAGAACAACCTTACTTTCGGTCCTAAAGAAGGTGTTGCTAACGCATGGGCTCAAGCAGGTACTGCTCGCGCTCTAGTGAACAACATGGTTGTTGGTGTTACTGAAGGCTTTACCAAGAAGCTAACTCTTAAAGGTGTTGGTTACCGTGCTGCTATCAAAGGCAACGCTGTAGGTCTAACACTAGGCTTCTCTCACCCAGTTGAGCACGAGTTGCCAGCGGGTATCAAAGCTGAGTGTCCAAGCCAAACTGAAATTGTTATCACTGGTTGTGACAAACAACTAGTTGGTCAAGTTGCGGCTGACATTCGTTCTTACCGTGAGCCTGAGCCATACAAAGGCAAAGGTGTTCGTTACGCAGATGAAAATGTGCGTACTAAAGAAGCTAAGAAGAAGTAAGGTAACACTATGGATAAGAAAGCATCTCGCATCCGTCGTGCTACACGCGCACGTCGTAAGATTGCAGAACTGGGTGCAACTCGCCTAGTAGTACACCGTACTCCTCGTCACGTGTACGCACAGGTTATCGCATCAAACGGCTCTGAGGTAATCGCAGCAGCTTCTACTGTAGAAAAAGCGATCCGTGAGCAAGTGAAGAACACTGGTAACATCGATGCAGCAAAAGCAGTAGGTAAAGCTATTGCAGAGCGTGCGCTTGAAAAAGGCGTTGACGCAGTTGCATTTGATCGTTCTGGTTTCCAATACCACGGTCGAGTAGCGGCGCTAGCAGAATCTGCTCGCGAAGCTGGTCTGAAATTCTAAGGTAGGGTTGGAAGATGGCTAAAGAACAACAAGTTCAAGCGAATGATTTGCAAGAAAAGCTAATCGCAGTTAACCGTGTATCTAAAACGGTTAAAGGCGGTCGAATCATGAGCTTTACTGCACTAACTGTAGTTGGTGACGGTAACGGTCGCGTAGGTTTCGGTTACGGCAAAGCCCGTGAAGTACCTGCAGCGATTCAAAAAGCAATGGAAAAAGCACGTCGTAACATGACTACGATCGCGCTTAACGAAGGCACACTTTTCCACCCGGTAAAAGGTCGCCACTCGGGCTCTAAAGTTTACATGCAGCCAGCGGCTGAAGGTACAGGTGTTATCGCAGGTGGTGCGATGCGTGCAGTACTAGAAGTAGCAGGTGTACACAACGTACTATCTAAAGCATACGGTTCTACGAACCCTATCAACATCGTTCGTGCGACGATCGATGCGCTAGGTAGCATGAAGTCACCAGACATGGTTGCTGCTAAACGTGGTCTAACTGTTGAATCTATTTCGGAGTAAGAACACCATGGCAACTATTAAAGTTACTCAAACTAAAAGCTCAATTGGTCGCCTACCAAAGCACAAAGCTACTTTGCGTGGTCTGGGCCTTCGTAAAATCAACCATACAGTAGAACTTGAAGATACTCCGTGTGTACGCGGTATGATCAACAAGGTTTACTACATGGTTAAAGTTGAGGAGTAATCAGAATGCGTTTGAATACTCTAGCACCGGCTGCGGGCGCTAAGACTCCTGCGAAGCGAGTTGGCCGTGGTATCGGTTCTGGCCTTGGTAAAACTGGTGGCCGTGGTCACAAAGGTCAAAAATCACGTTCTGGCGGCAGTGTTCGTCCAGGTTTTGAAGGCGGTCAGATGCCTCTAAAACAACGTCTACCTAAGTTCGGTTTCACTTCTCGTAAGAGCCTAGTGTCTGCTGAAGTTCGTCTAGCTGAGCTAGCGAAAGTAACAGGTGACGTGGTTGACCTAAACAGCCTTAAAGCTGCTAACGTCATCACTAAGAACATCGAATTTGTAAAAGTTGTTCTTTCTGGTGAAATTAACAAAGCAGTGACTGTTAAAGGTCTACGTGTGACTAAAGGCGCTAAAGCTGCAATCGAAGCTGCAGGCGGTAAAATCGAAGAATAATCTTCGAAGGAAGGGTACAGATGGCTAAAAAACCAGGACAAGATTTTAGTAGTGCAAAGAATGGATTGGCGGAATTAAAGTCGCGTTTATTGTTCGTTTTAGGCGCACTTTTGGTATTCCGTGCAGGTTCCTTTGTACCACTACCTGGTATTGATGCTGCTGTACTTGCCCAATTGTTCGAACAGCAAAAAGGTACCATCGTAGAGATGTTTAACATGTTCTCCGGTGGTGCTCTTGAGCGTGCATCTATATTAGCGTTGGGCATCATGCCGTACATTTCGGCATCGATTGTTGTCCAACTGCTAACTGTAGTTCATCCAGCGTTAGCTGAACTCAAAAAAGAGGGTGAAGCAGGCCGTCGTAAGATAAGCCAATATACACGCTACGGCACGCTTGTACTTGCAACCTTCCAAGCTATTGGTATTGCAACAGGCCTACCAAACATGGTCGACAATCTGGTTGTTATCAATCAAACCATGTTTACGCTTATTGCGACCGTAAGTTTAGTAACCGGTACCATGTTCCTTATGTGGTTAGGTGAACAAATTACAGAGCGCGGAATTGGTAACGGTATCTCGTTGCTAATCTTTGCAGGTATTGTTGCTGGATTGCCTTCGGCAATCGGCCAAACAATTGAGCAAGCGCGTCAAGGTGAATTGCATGTACTTCTTCTGCTGTTGATTGCTGTATTGTCTTTCGCTGTCATTTACTTTGTTGTTTTCATGGAACGTGGTCAACGTCGTATCGTTGTCAACTACGCGAAGCGTCAACAAGGTCGCAAAGTATTTGCTGCGCAAAGTACGCATCTGCCATTAAAAATTAATATGGCCGGTGTTATTCCAGCAATCTTCGCTTCGAGCATTATCCTGTTCCCAGGAACATTGGCTCAGTGGTTCGGTCAGAACGGTGAGAGCAGCGCGTTCGGTTGGTTAACTGACGTGTCTTTGGCTCTTAGCCCAGGTCAACCTCTGTATGTAATGCTTTATGCAGCAGCGATTATTTTCTTCTGTTTCTTCTACACGGCGTTGGTATTCAACCCGCGTGAGACAGCAGATAACTTGAAGAAGTCAGGTGCATTCGTACCCGGCATCCGCCCAGGTGAGCAGACAGCTAAGTACATTGATAAAGTAATGACGCGACTAACCCTTGCGGGCGCGCTTTACATTACCTTTATCTGTCTGATTCCGGAGTTCATGATGGTCGCATGGAACGTACGTTTCTACTTCGGCGGTACATCACTACTTATCGTAGTTGTTGTTATCATGGACTTTATGGCACAGGTACAGACTCATATGATGTCTCAACAATATGATTCTGTGTTGAAGAAAGCGAATCTGAAAGGTTATGGCCGTTAATTCGGCGGTAGTCTCAGATTTCATTTACGGAGTTTAGCAATGAAAGTTCGTGCTTCCGTTAAAAAAATCTGCCGTAACTGTAAAGTTATCAAGCGTAACGGTGTCGTTCGCGTGATT
This sequence comes from Vibrio sp. R10-SG-ISO4, assembly GCF_059834135.1. NCBI lineage: Bacteria > Pseudomonadati > Pseudomonadota > Gammaproteobacteria > Vibrionales > Vibrionaceae > Vibrio > Vibrio sp. R10-SG-ISO4. Next base: position 31,482 of record NZ_JCBDHJ010000022.1, on the reverse strand, counting down.
TGCAGTGAGCCAAAGCACAAGCAGCGCCAAGGCTAATTAGCAGAAATTTTTACTTGAAATAGAAGGTTAGGTCGAGTATATTCCTCGGCCTACCTTTTGCGTGCAAAAGAAGTAGTATTCCGCAACGTATCCATAACGGGCTTTGTTGCGGCTAATTCTTTTTAAGAAACACTAGGAGTGAATAATGGCCCGTATTGCAGGCATTAACATTCCTGATCAGAAACATGCTGTGATTGCACTAACGTCAATCTACGGCATCGGTAAAACTCGCTCTCAAGCTATCCTAGCTGAAGTGGGTATTGCTGAAGATGTTAAGATCAGTGAACTAACTGAAGAGCAGATCGATCAACTGCGTGATGGTGTAGCTAAGTACACTGTAGAAGGTGATCTACGTCGTGAAGTATCTATGAACATCAAGCGTCTTATGGACCTTGGTTGTTACCGTGGTCTTCGTCATCGTCGCAGTCTACCACTACGTGGACAGCGTACTAAAACCAACGCTCGCACCCGTAAGGGTCCGCGTAAGCCGATCAAGAAATAATCGGGAAGGTAGAGTACAATGGCTAAACAACCAACTCGCGCTCGTAAGCGCGTACGCAAGCAAGTTGCAGATGGCGTTGCGCACATCCATGCTTCTTTCAACAACACAATCGTAACCATCACTGACCGTCAAGGTAACGCACTAGCTTGGGCTACTGCAGGTGGTTCAGGTTTCCGTGGTTCTCGTAAGTCTACTCCGTTCGCTGCACAGGTTGCTGCTGAGCGTTGTGCTGAAATGGCTAAAGAATACGGTCTAAAGAACTTGGAAGTTATGGTTAAGGGTCCAGGTCCAGGTCGTGAATCTACTGTTCGCGCACTGAACGCTGCTGGTTTCCGCATCACAAACATTGTTGATGCTACACCAATCCCTCATAACGGTTGTCGTCCACCTAAGAAACGTCGCGTATAACGTTTTTTAGATTACTGGAGAAAGATCATGGCAAGATATTTGGGTCCTAAGCTGAAGCTTAGCCGTCGCGAAGGTACTGACTTATTCCTTAAGTCTGGTGTACGCGCGATCGATACCAAGTGTAAAATTGATAACGCACCAGGTGTACACGGCGCTCGTCGCGGTCGTCTATCTGAGTATGGCGTTCAGCTTCGTGAGAAGCAAAAAGTTCGTCGTATGTACGGCGTTCTAGAAAAACAATTCCGTAACTACTACAAAGAAGCTGCTCGCCTTAAAGGCAACACAGGTGAAAACTTGCTTCAGCTTCTTGAAGGTCGTCTTGATAACGTAGTTTACCGCATGGGCTTTGGTGCGACTCGCGCAGAAGCACGTCAGCTAGTTAGCCACAAAGCTATCCTAGTTAACGGTAAAGTTGTAAACGTTCCTTCTTTCAAAGTTGCGGCTAACGACGTTGTTTCTATTCGCGAAAAAGCGAAACAGCAATCTCGCATCAAAGGTGCACTAGAAGTTGCTGAACAACGCGAAAAACCAACTTGGATTGAAGTAGATGGCACTAAGATGGAAGGTACGTTCAAGCGTCTGCCTGAGCGTTCTGATCTGTCTGCTGACATCAACGAACAACTGATCGTCGAGCTTTACTCTAAGTAAGGTTTAAACTAAAGAGAGGACACAATGCAGGGTTCTGTAACAGAATTTCTTAAGCCACGTCTGGTTGACATCGAACAAGTCAGCACGACACACGCAAAAGTAACTCTTGAGCCATTAGAGCGTGGCTTTGGTCACACTCTAGGTAATGCACTTCGCCGTATTTTGCTTTCGTCTATGCCAGGTTGCGCAGTGACTGAAGTTGAAATTGAAGGCGTTCTGCACGAGTACAGCACTAAAGAAGGCGTTCAAGAAGATATTCTTGAAATTCTTCTAAACCTTAAAGGTTTGGCTGTTCGCGTTGCCGAAGGCAAAGATGAAGTGTTTATTACACTGAACAAATCAGGCTCAGGCCCTGTGGTTGCAGGTGACATCACCCATGATGGTGATGTAGAGATCGCTAACCCAGAACACGTAATTTGTCACCTAACGGATGACAACGCTGAGATCGCTATGCGTATCAAAGTTGAACGTGGTCGCGGTTACGTTCCAGCTTCAGCTCGTATCCATACTGAAGAAGATGAGCGTCCAATTGGCCGCCTACTGGTTGACGCTACGTACAGCCCAGTAGACAAGATTGCTTACGCTGTTGAAGCCGCTCGTGTAGAGCAGCGTACAGACTTAGACAAGCTTGTTATCGACATGGAAACGAACGGAACTCTAGACCCTGAGGAAGCAATCCGTCGCGCAGCAACTATTCTTGCTGAGCAATTGGATGCGTTCGTAGATCTTCGTGATGTACGTGTACCTGAGGAGAAGGAAGAGAAGCCAGAATTCGATCCGATCCTACTGCGTCCTGTAGACGATCTTGAACTAACAGTTCGCTCTGCTAACTGTCTGAAAGCAGAAGCGATTCACTACATCGGTGATCTTGTACAGCGCACTGAGGTTGAGCTACTTAAAACGCCAAACCTTGGTAAAAAATCTCTTACTGAGATTAAAGACGTACTTGCATCACGTGGTCTGTCTCTGGGCATGCGCCTAGAAAACTGGCCACCAGCGTCTATCGCTGAAGATTAATCGATACTAGTTAGAAGGATTAGGTCATGCGCCATCGTAAGAGTGGTCGTCAACTCAACCGCAACAGCTCACATCGCAAAGCGATGTTCAGCAACATGGCTAGCTCTCTAGTACGTCATGAAGTTATCAAGACTACTTTGCCAAAAGCAAAAGAGCTACGTCGCGTAGTTGAGCCTTTGATTACACTAGCTAAGACTGACAGCGTTGCTAACCGTCGTCTAGCATTTGCACGTACTCGTGACAACGAAGTAGTTGCAAAACTATTTAACGAACTAGGTCCACGTTTTGCTGCTCGTCAGGGCGGTTACACTCGTATCCTAAAAGCTGGCTTCCGTGCTGGTGATAAAGCTCCAATGGCTTACATTGAGCTTGTTGATCGCCCAGCTGCTGAAGAAGCTGCTGAGTAATCAGTTCGTATAACGAAAAAGCCGAGCGTTAGCTCGGCTTTTTTGTGCCTGTCGTATAAGTAATGTCTCTGTACGTTATCTCATCGAGACATCAAGATTTAATGCAGAGCACCACTCTACTCACTGACGACTATTCTAAATCGGTCCAGAGTCCACCGAGCGAGCCTAATAGATTGTCACTGGCGCCTTGGTCGCCAAGATAGCCAAGGATAACAGGTGCAAATTGGCTGATCATCGAAGGGTCTAGCCCCACTTTTTCAAAGACGCCGCGCACCGCCTCGATACTTTCAAGTTGACTAAAGAGCCCACCCGCATCGTTGAGTTGCGAGAGGCCAGGTACTAAAGACTCTAATTCGTTGCTGTTTGTAGAAGATAACTGACTTTGTGCGAACGCCAACAGTGCGCCGCCGCCCGCTGTCGCTTGTTCGCTGGTCACAGGAAGCTGACTGGTCAACAGCTCGCTTACTGGTGAAGATTGCAGGTTGAGCCCTTGGCTAACCATGTCCATCAAACCCTCTTGGCTTGATGTTTCAGTAATGGAATCGAGAAAGGCGTGCGCTTGTCCGGCAGACAGAGCCAGCAGCGCCGCAGTAAGAAGGTGTTTGCGCATAGAGCCTCCATGCAGTGTTCACTTTAACACTCTGATAGGCCAGAGTGATTGAATGGATCAATGGGTATATTGCTTCCATAAGCGATACTTGTATCACACTCATCTCACAGTGAATAGAGCCATCTCTGCGTCAAGATGAAAAAAAAGCGGCGCTCATAGAGCACCGCTGTCTGTCTTGAACTTTCGGCTGTTCTGCCAGGCTATTACAGGATAGCCAGCAATTCTACTTCGAAGACCAAGGCTGCGAATGGAGGGATCGCCGCGCCAGCGCCGCGCTCACCATAGGCAAGGTCTTGAGGAATGTACAGTTTCCACTTTGAGCCAACAGGCATCAGTTGTAGGGCTTCTACCCAACCTTTGATCACGCCAGTAACTGGGAATTCTGCTGGTTGGCCACGAGACACTGAGCTGTCAAATACCGTACCGTCAGTCAATTCACCGTGGTAGTGAACGCGAACTTGCTTGTCTGAAGTTGGGATTTCACCCGTACCTTCAGTGATGATTTCGTACTGAAGACCTGACTCTAGTACGGTCACTTCTGGACGTAGAGCGTTGTCTTTTAGGAAGGCTTCGCCATCTGCCGCCGCCGCTTTTGCCGCTTCTTGACGTACTGCTTCTGCACGAGTGTGCAGCTCTTGCAGCGCTTTGTTGATTTCGTCTACTTCGATTGCTGGCATGTCACCAACCAATGCTGTTGCGATACCCGCAGCAATGGCGTCAACGTTTAGGCCGTCAAGACCAGAACCCGCAAGTTGTTGACCCATTTGTAGGCCGATTCCGTAGCTGGCTTTTTGCTCTACAGTTTCAAATTTCACTTCAGACATGATGTCTCTCTTGTTGGGTGTATAAAGTCATCAAGTCTACCAGTTCTCACACAGTGATGAAACGATAGCGCCCTTTTAACTGTCACTCTCGGGGGAGAATAACTATCACTCTCGGGGTGAAATGCGCCTATCGATGAGAATTCCGTGAGATTTGACCGAGTTATTACTTAACGCGCGCAAAATCCCTATACTCGGTTGATTATCATTTTTATACTTGGGGCAGGGTAGTATTGGGAGAAATAGGGCGATGAATCGCAGAAAGAAAAAACCACAACGTGTCGATTATGCTGAGGTATTGAAAACACAGTTGGCGCGCTTTCGTCATTCAAACCCGTTGGGCGCACTCAAGCTGAAAAAGCAAGGGCCTAGTCAGCCCGACTCAAGCACGCCTGAGACGAACCCATCGTCTCCCCTTGGGGCTAAATGGCGCACGTTACCCGAGCAAGGCAAGGCGCTTTGGCATCGTCTACCTAAGTGGCATCAACGTGGGTTGATGGTACTGGTTCCACTACTTGTCATTTTGCTGATGTTGCCCACATCACAGTCGACACCGGAGACGGCTTCGGTGCAGGTTGCGTCACCTCAACGTGTCTCCATTGATATCAACACCACCTCACTGAGCCAGCAAAGCTCAACGCCAGTCTCACATCAAGAACAAGTAACAAACCCAAGACAAGTCACGAACCCGTGGCAAGAAGATACGGTGAAAAGTGGCGATACCCTAGCTGAGATGTTTCGACGCAATGGGCTCTCAATGGCGGACTTAAACGCACTCGTCAAAGTCGAGGGGCAAGATAAACCGCTTAGCCAAATTCGCCAAGGCCAGTTAGTGCGCTACAAAGTGACCGATGAAGGTCAGCTTGATATTCTTCAGCTCGAGAAAAATCAGCAATCGGTGATGTTCTTTAGACTATCAGATGGTGGATTTGGCCGAAGTAAGTAATTACATACTCTCTTTCCATAACCCATAACCCATAACCCTTTACCCCTCAAGCCTCACTCTCTCGCTTCATATCAATATGAGGGATGCCATCTTCGAGATAGACCTCAGAGGTGGCAACAAATCCATATCGGCCATAGAAGGCACTTAAGTGCTCCTGCGCGCCGATTTCAATTGCGCTGTTTGGCCACAAACGTTGGCATTGATGAATCGCTTGCTCCAACAGTTGATGACCCAGCCCGTTGCCACGCGCTTTTTCATGTGTCGCCACTCGGCCAATACTGACGCTCGGATAACTGATCCCCGCAGGCAGTAAGCGCGCGCAGGCGACCAGTTGGCCTTGCTCATAACCCAGTAGGTGATACACCCCCGTGATTGGGTCTTTGTCATCGAGCTCGGGGTATGGGCAGGTTTGTTCGACCACAAACACATCCACTCTTAGTTTGAGTAATTGATACAGTTCGTGGTTGCTCAAAGCTTCAAAGGTACGCAGTTGCCAATCCATCGGACACCTATTGGTGGTAAATAAGGGACGCCATCATATCAACCTGAGATAAGTGGCTGCAATATTAACGATCTTTGTAAAATAGAGAGAAAAAAGCCGCAGTGACTGCGGCTTAATGAAAGAATCTCTGATTGAGCAAAGTGCTATTTTTGCAGATCGATTTGGTAGACCGCAAAGCCTACATCATCATTCTCAACGAAGGCCATTGGGTATTGACCTTTATCTGCGATGAACTTAGCTGCCTTTTCACCCGGTGAGGTTTCGAAACGGATATCGAGTTTTTTATCCGATTGGATAGGGGCGAAAGACCAGTTGTTGTCTGCGCTTGGTACAAACTCACCGTTTTCTTCACTGACGCGGGTAATGTACGCAGCCACAACCGAGCGGTTTTCATCTGGCGAGTCAAACGCAACAAACTCGGCACCTGTGCCTGGGAACTTGTTGCTGTACGCACGGTAGTTGTTGGTCGCAATGATAAATGGCTGTTTCAGATCAATCGCTTTACCTTGATAAGTCAAACCGACGATACGCTCAGCATCTTCATTGATGAGGTTACAGTTGCCGTCGTATTTCGCTGGCTGGGTCACATCAATCTGGTAGTTAACCCCATCAATGACGTCAAAGTTGTAAGTACGGAAGCCATCCCAATCAATCAGGCTTTGTGCGGCGCTGCTGTTGGTATCGATCTGGTTAAATTGACCGGCGCTGCACTCCAGCCACTCTTTCACTTCGTGACCGCTGACTTTCATCGCCACCAAGGTATTCGGGTAGAGGTAGAGATCCGCAGCGTTACGGAAGGTCAACTGACCTGACTCCACTTCGGTGTAGTTATTCGGATCGTTTTTACGACCGCCCGCTTTAAATGGCGCTGCCGCTGAGAGGACAGGGATGTCTGATAAATCAGGATCGCCTTGGATAAAGCGCTCAACGTAATCTTTTTGTGCAAGGTTGACGATTTGTACGGTGGGATCGTCTTGCACCAAGGCGAGGAAGCTGTACATCACGTCGCTGGCTTTACCAATCGGCTGATTGACAAAGTCGCGCGTCGCTTTGTGGTCTGCTTCAAGCGCTTTGACGATACCGGCATCCGCGTCGGCGATAGGCTGTTTAGTCGCTGAATCAAAGATTGGGCGTGCTTCCGACTGGCCTTTCACCACCACCCACTGCTCACCTTCTTGCTTAAGCTCTAGGTCAATCACACCAACGTGGCTGCCCCAACGTCCTGGCATGACGGCGGCAACGCCGTTGATGGTACCCATTTCATTATCCACACCTTGGATGTTTTCAAAGCCTTTTCCTGGGAAGACGGCGTGCGAGTGACCAAACGCAATCGCATCAATGCCTTCTACTTCAGAGAGATAGTAAGTGGAGTTTTCTGCGCCCATTTTGTGCGGATCAGAGGATACGCCTGAGTGCGGGATGGCGACAATCACATCTGCGCCTTCAGCCTTCATTTGTGGCACTAGGGTCATCGCTGATTCTTTGATGTCTTTGGCAAACACTTTGCCTTCGAGGTTTTTCTTATCCCATACCATGATTTGTGGCGGCACAAAGCCGATGTAGCCGACTTTGATTTCGTGTTCGACACCATCGACATCTTTAAACATGTGCGACTTAATCAGGTAAGGTTTGAAGTAGTGCTCACCGGTTTTTTGGTCAAAAACGTTTGCGCTGACATAAGGGAACTCGGCACCTTCCAGCGATTTTGCCAGAAACTCTAAGCCGTAGTTGAACTCGTGGTTACCGATGTTACCCACATCGTAGCCAAGCTGATTCATTGCCTTGTAAACAGGGTGAACTTCGCCCTTCTCAATGCCTTTGGCCGCCATGTAGTCACCCATTGGGCTGCCTTGAATCAAATCACCGTTATCAACCAAGACGCTGTTTTCGACTTCACTGCGCGCGGCTTTGACTAAGGTTGCGGCGCGAGTCAAACCAATCTTTTGTGACGGTTTGTCTTTGTAGTAGTCGTAATCCATCACGTTGGTGTGGATGTCGGTGGTCTCGATAATGCGAAGTTTGATGGTTTCTGCCATCGCTGGGCTGGCCATAACCAGCATCCCGCTAAGGACAGCCAGAGAGAGAGGTTTCACTGCTACGTTCATTTTTTGCTCCGATGAGGGGGGTCAACAGTACTGCATAATGTAACAAAGTTGTATGAAACAAGAATTTCATTCATCAGGAAAACGTGATCTTAACCGTTGGTATCAACGGGTTGTGGTGCCCAACTCTCACTTTTTGCCTCGATTCGGTGTCACAAGAATCGTCTCTTATCAGCAATTGGTATAAAAAATGAAATTTTAGAATTTCAGGTAATATGTTCGCAGCGCCATAATGCCATCCATAGATTAGCAAAAGGATGACGTTATGGCGCACAAGGAAACTGTCTCTCCCTTTCCACTTCGCCAGCCCCAAGTCGAGCGCAACCTACCGCCGTTGCACGCAATGGGCCGCAGTGGTTTGAAAGCCGGTGAAGTGGCATTGGTTGGCGCAGGGCCAGGCGATGTGGAGTTGCTGACGCTCAAAGCGTTGCGCTTTTTACAGCAGGCCGATGTGGTGCTGTATGACTACTTGGTGTCAGACGAGATCATGGCACTGGTGCCAAGCGACACCATTTTGGTTTGCGTTGGCAAACGTGCGGGTCACCACAGCGTACCGCAAGAGAAAACCAATCAACTGTTGGTCGATTTTGCGCAGCAAGGGCATAAAGTCGTGCGCATTAAAGGTGGCGATCCGTTTATTTTTGGTCGCGGCGGAGAGGAGCTCGAAGTGTTGGCTGACGCGGGTATCGCCTTTCACGTGGTACCAGGGATCACCGCTGCTGCTGGCGCGACGGCCTACGCAGGCATTCCATTGACCCACCGAGATTACGCTCAGTCGGCGATGTTTATTACCGGTCATCTCAAAGCCGAACGTGATGAGATGGATTGGTCGACATTGGCGCGTGGCAATCAAACGCTAGTCATCTATATGGGGCTGATGAAGTCCGATTACATCCAAAGCCAGTTGATTACGCATGGCCGCGCCGCGCACACGCCAATTGCCATTATCGAGCGTGGTACGCAGCAAGCCCAACGCGTACTGAAAGGTCAATTGAGCGATTTGAGTGAATTGGCCAAAAGCGCCGAGTCCCCGTCATTGATTGTGATCGGTGAAGTGGTGGCGTTGTCCGAAAAGCTCGATTGGTTTGCCCGCGCGCAAACCGAGGCGCCCATAAGCCAACTTGGCCGCCAGAGCGCATAGCGCTTAATTTTTGCACATCACCCTGAATTTAATAGTCAGAAGCTCAACGCGAGCCGTAAAGGAAGCACCAACATGGACCAAGAACGTTTAACTCACCTCAAGCAACTGGAAGCGGAGAGTATTCATATCATCCGCGAAGTTGCCGCTGAGTTTGATAACCCTGTGATGATGTACTCCATCGGTAAAGACTCATCAGTAATGCTGCATCTTGCGCGTAAAGCGTTTTACCCAGGCAAGATCCCATTTCCACTGCTGCACGTCGATACCGACTGGAAGTTTAGAGAAATGATCGAATTTCGCGATAGAACCGCGAAGAAGTATGGCTTTGAGCTTTTGGTCCATAAGAACCCAGAAGGTCTGGCGATGGGCATCAACCCATTCGATCATGGCTCTTCGAAACACACGGACATCATGAAAACCCAAGGGTTAAAGCAGGCGCTGAACAAATACGGCTTTGACGCTGCCTTTGGCGGTGCCCGCCGTGACGAAGAGAAGTCTCGAGCGAAAGAGCGAGTCTACTCATTTCGAGATAAAAACCACACCTGGGACCCGAAAAACCAGCGTCCAGAGCTATGGCGCACCTATAACGGTCAAATCAACAAAGGCGAAAGCATTCGTGTGTTCCCACTGTCGAACTGGACTGAGCTCGACATCTGGCAATACATCTACCTAGAGAACATCGAGATTGTGCCTTTGTACTTGGCGGATACGCGTCCTGTTGTTGAGCGTGATGGCATGTTGATCATGGTGGATGACGAGCGCATGAAGCTGCAACCGGGTGAAGTGGTGGAAGAGAAAAGCGTGCGTTTTCGTACCTTGGGTTGTTACCCACTGACTGGGGCGATTGAGTCCACCGCCAACACGTTGACCGGTATTATCGAAGAGATGTTAGTGGCGACGTCGAGTGAGCGCCAAGGTCGAGCGATCGACCACGATCAGTCAGGATCGATGGAGCTCAAAAAACGTCAAGGTTACTTCTAAGTAGGATCTAAGGAAAGAAAATGAACAGCGCAGTCGTAGCGGAGCTCGCAGAGCTTGGTATCGAGGGATACCTAAAACAGCACCAATACAAGTCACTACTTAGATTCTTAACGTGTGGCTCAGTTGATGACGGCAAGAGTACCTTGATCGGTCGCTTGCTGCATGACTCAAAACAAATTTATGAAGATCAGTTGGCGGCGGTCCACTCTGATTCTCAGCGTGTCGGCACCACCGGAGAGCGCCCAGACTTGGCGCTGTTGGTCGATGGTCTGCAAGCGGAACGTGAACAGGGCATCACCATTGATGTGGCCTACCGTTATTTCTCTACCCAAAAACGCAAATTCATCATTGCGGATACACCGGGGCATGAGCAATACACGCGTAACATGGCGACCGGTGCGTCAACCTGTGATCTGGCGGTGATCTTGATCGATGCGCGTAAGGGCGTCTTGGATCAAACGCGTCGTCACTCCTTCATCTCTAATTTGCTTGGTCTTAAGCACTTTGTGGTGGCGGTTAACAAGATGGACTTGGTCGATTACTCACAGCAGCGCTTTGAAGAGATTCGTGAGCAATACCTTGAGTTTTCCAAGAACCTGCAAGGTGAGACGGACATTCAGATCATCCCGCTGTCTGCGCTCGAAGGCGATAACGTGGTTGAGCCCAGTGCCAACATGAGCTGGTTCAAAGGCCCATCACTGCTTGAGCTTTTGGAGTCTGTCGATGTAGACAGCGAAAAAGAAGTGGGCGATTTCCGCTTCCCTGTGCAATACGTTAACCGCCCGAACCTCGATTTCCGTGGCTTTGCCGGCACGATTGCCTCTGGCAGTGTCAGCGTAGGTGACAAAATTAAAGCGTTGCCATCAGGCAAAACCTCAACGGTGGCGCGTATTGTGACCTTTGATGGCGATTTGGAGAAGGCGCAAGCCGGACTTGCGGTGACGTTGACGCTGGAAGATGAAATCGACATTAGCCGCGGCGATCTGCTCGTACTGGAGTCCTCTTCTGTGGAGTCGAGTAACCACCTGCTGGCCGATGTGGTATGGATGACCGAGCAGCCGCTTAAACCGGGACGTGATTACGACATCAAGATCGCGGGTAAGAAAACGGTAGGTCAGGTGCAAACGATTCGTCACCAGTACGATATCAACAACCTCTCGAGCCACAGTGCTGACGAGTTACCGTTAAACGGGATCGGTTTGTGCGAATGGACCTTGAACGAGTCGGTCGCACTGGACAAATACCTCGCTTGCCAAGACACCGGCGGTTTTATCGTGATTGATCGCTTAACCAATGTGACAGTCGGCGCGGGATTGATTCGCGAAAGCTTGTCGCAGGTTGCGCGTGGTGAAGGTCAGTTCTCTGAGTTTGAAGTTGAGCTCAATGCACTGATTCGTAAGCACTTCCCTCATTGGGGTGCGGCTGATCTCAGCCAACTGCTTGGCCAGAAGTAAGCCAAGGTAAGCGAGTAGGGAGAGGCGAAATGTGGCAGCAAGGAGTGGTGCTGGCGTTGTTGGTCGGGGTTGTGACCTGTTTAGTCAGCACACGAGTTAAACCGAGCTATCTGTTTGCCAGCGCAGCGTTTATTGCCTTCATTGCCGGCTTGATTGACGTCAGTGAGATCGCCTCTAACTTCACCAATGCCTCATTGGTGACGCTGGTGCTGCTCATCTTGGCATCGTGCGCGCTAGAAAAAACGCGTCTGATCAGCTGGGTGAGCCGCTCTTTGTCGACGGGCAAATTAGGCACCGTCGTGGCGAAGTTGGGTATCTCCACGGCGCTGCTCTCTTCGTTTACTAATAATACGGCGGTGGTGGTATCGCTGATTGGCGCCATTAAGCGCAACCAGCAACACGCCCCGTCGAAGTTATTGATCCCTCTCTCGTATACCGCCATCTTAGGCGGTACGTTAACCCTTATTGGTACCTCGACCAATTTGATCATCAGCAGCTTTGTTGAAAACGCTGGATTGCCAAGTTTGGGCTTTTTTACCCCGACTTTGATTGGTTTATCAGTCTTGGTTGGCGGGCTGCTTATCTTGATCCCTCTGAGTTATCTGTTGCCAAACTATGATGATCACAGCCAAGACGACTTACCGTACTTTTTAGAAGCGCGGGTTGAGCCTGGCTCGCCGCTGGTTGGGCGCAGTATCAGTGAGAACAATTTGCGTGCGCTGCGTAAACTCTTTTTGGCCGAAGTGATCCGTGATGGGCAAACCATGCCATCGGTGGACCCTGATTTTGTCTTGCAGGCCAGAGACCGCTTGCTCTTTTGTGGCGATATAGAAAGCGTCGCGACCTTGCAAGAGATCCAAGGCTTAACGCTGTTTGGTCAGCACCACATCAACGGGCAAAACTACGTGGAAGTGGTGGTGAGCTCTTCGGCGAGCTTTTGCAACAAGACGTTAAAATCGAGTCACTTCCGCGATCGCTTTGATGCGGTGGTGGTGGCGATTCGTCGTGGCCATGAGCGTTTGGAAGGCGGCTTGGGTAACATAGTGCTGAATGCGGGTGATACCTTAGTATTGGTGCCTGGGAAACGTTTTGAGCAAGAAAGGCAAGCTCACCGCAAAGAGTTTGTGGTGATGAATGATCTCGATTCGAGTGCTCGCCTCGATGGCAACAAATCCGCCTTGGTGCTGCTGGGCTTTGCTCTGGTGATTGGGCTCGCCCTGATGGAGGTCCTGCCGCTCATTAAGGGGCTGTGCGTATTTTTGCTGGCGACTTTGATGACGGGCATTGTCCACATCAACGAACTGAGGCGCCGTTTTCCTATCGATATCGTTGTCATTGTCGGCTCGGCGCTGTCGATTGCCCAATTGATGCTTTCGACGGGCCTGTCGGAAAACTTAGGGCAGATGTTTATCGAGGCATTTAACGGTTGGGGCGTCTTTGGCGCACTGGTCGCGACCTACTTCTTAACCCTGATTTTGACAGAGCTGGTGACCAACAATGCCGCCGCGGCCTTGGCGTTCCCGATTGGCTACAGTATGGCGTTGGGCTATGGGGTAGACCCGATGCCGTTTATCATGGCCGTGCTGTTTGGCGCGAGTGCGAGCTTTATTTCGCCGTATGGCTATCAAACCAATCTATTGGTGTATAGCGTTGGCAACTACACATTACTGGATTATGTCAAAGTAGGAATTCCACTCTCTATCGTCTATTCGATACTGGTGCTTGGGCTTATCCCGATCTTTTTTCCCTTCTGATGCAGCTATTTCTCCGCTTTGCCTCGCTCGCAGAGTGGAATGATTGACAAGGACTGACTATGACCACACAAACCCGCGAAAAAGACGAAAACATCGTTTGGCACTCACACGCCGTTGATAAAGCGCAGCGTGCCAAACTTAAAAATCAGCGCCCTGCGGTACTCTGGTTTACCGGGCTATCTGGAGCGGGAAAGTCGACCGTGGCTGGCGCGCTTGAAACCAAGTTGGCGCAGCTGGGTTACCACACCTATTTGCTTGATGGCGACAATGTTCGTCATGGCCTGTGCAGTGATTTAGGATTTTCAGAGCAAGACCGACGCGAGAATATTCGCCGCATCGGTGAGCTGGCGAAATTGATGGCCGATGCCGGTTTGATTGTCCTGTCTGCGTTTATCTCACCGCATCGAACCGAGCGTCAGCTGGTGCGTGAACTGCTGCCTGAGGGCGAGTTTTTGGAAGTGTTTGTCAACGCATCGCTCGATGTCTGTGAGCAGCGCGATCCAAAAGGGCTGTACAAAAAGGCAAGAGCAGGGGAGATCCCAAACTTCACCGGTATTGATTCTGAGTATCAAGCACCGCTTAACCCAGAAATCGATTTACCTGCGGGTGAAAAGAGCATCGATGAGCTGGTGGCAATGTGTCTTGAGACATTAAAAGAGCGGCAGATCATCGCTTAACCAAAAAAGCTTCCATGTCGGAAGCTTTTTTATCACCCGTGTTTTAGCATCAAGGCTTAACACGCGTGTGTGCCATTCATGTGCGCCATTGTGATACGCCGTGAGGGATGCGCTGTGCTTATTCGAAACAGATTTCGATAAAGGCGTTGCCCCATTGCGAGGTGAACGGCATGATGATGATCGAGCCTTCGCACTTGTGGCGAATCGTGTGGCCTTTCCCTGACACCACGACAGGCGTCGCCATATCAAAATCAAAGCCGCTTTCTGCCAAGATGCGTTTTGCACCGCCAGTGACCATGTTGGTGATTTCGCCCACCATATCGGTGACTTCATCATTCAAACCATTCGGGCGTTCACCCAACATGTTTTGCATGATTTCCAGCGCCAAGTTTTCATCAAAGGTAATAGACATCGAACCACGCGTTTGCTGGCCAACCATACCAATCAAACCGGAAATATCACCGCGAGCGATCTCATCCTTTTTTACACGAGGTTTTTGCGGTTTTAGCTCCAGTGATGCCATGGTCTTCAACACATTCATCAGTGAGGCTAAAAACGGGTTTACAAATTCAGCGCGCATAATCTTCTTCTATTCATTAATGGACTGTGAAACTTATTTTACTGTGAGACTTATTGCACTTTGTCAGCGCTGCACGACTGACAAGTCCCATGTGATTCAATCACGTGGTTTGTGAGTCTGAAACCGTGCCTTTCCGCGTTGTCTGCCAGTAAGGCTATCAAACTATCATCTTGTAATTCAATGACATTTCCACACTTGTCACAGATCAGTAGATGAGAAAAGTGCTTGTGTGCGTTACAAGAGCAGCACTGTATGAAACTGTTGGTCGACTCGACTCGGTGAATGAAACCTTGCTCTAACAGAAAATCGAGTGCTCGATAAACGGTTGGCGGCTTAGCCTGCGGTTCACTGAGTTTCAGCTCCTCTAAAAGTTCATACGCGCTGGACGCTTTCGGGCTGGCACAAATCAACTCAAAGACTCGTTTTCTTTGAGGGGTTAGCCGTACGCCTCTCGCGACACAGATTTCTTCAATTTGTGTGACTAGCTGTGGGTCCAAATTTCTCACCATAACCATTGGACATGTTTAATAATATACCATTTCCGCAACTTTAGCGTCGCGCGTAAGGCATTTTCTGATAAGTGTGTCAGTGCGTTATTTACCCTCACCGGACACAGAGCATCATTTTGACACTTGCGCATAAGTTACCTTATCTACAGGGAAAACGATACCAATAACGCGTGCCCTTTGTGTTTGTTGCTTGCATCTGTCAGAAATAGGGTTAATGTTTAATGGGTCAATCATCAAAAATTATAATAACGACAATGCACCATTAGGGGGAGCTATGCGGTCAGAAAGAGCCTATGGTCTTTCGAAGCTTGCCGAATTAGAACGAGGCCATCATGTGACACTGCCTGCGGCCTTTATACAGGCGTTGTCGGTGTCAACCTCACTGCAAGCGGTGCTCGATACCGTCTCCCAATGGATGTCGCAGATGTTTGCCTCCCAAAGAGCCAGCATTACGCTTAAGGAAGGCGGAGATACGCTCAAGGTCTACTCGATCAGTGGCAATAAAGCCATTCCACTCGATTCCCATCTCCCTATTGCGCAAACGCTCGTCGGCCGAGCCTTCTCAACTCGTACACTGCTCATTTGTGACGATCTTGCCACCTCTGAGGAGTTAGATTGCGTCATGCTGCGGGATTCTGGGCTAAAGACCTGTATGGATGCCCCTCTCGTGTGTGGTGACCAATGTTTGGGTACTCTTAATATTGGCCACGATCAAAGTCACTACTTTACTGAAGAGCAAGCTATTACTTTGCAATGTATTGCCAATTGGGTCAGCTTCAATATCCAACTGCATCAGCAAGTGATGGCGCTAAACCAACTGGCCACGACGGATGAGCTCACTGGCGCTGCCAATCGCCGGGTATTTTCAGCCAAGATTCAACAAACCTTGTCGGATTTTCATGAGCAACACCAAGGCTTTGTACTTGGCTTGATGGATATTGACCATTTTAAACCGCTCAATGATCGCTATGGCCATTTAGCGGGGGATCAGGTCTTAAAGCAAGTGGTGACGCTCACCATGCAGCAAATGAAAGGGTTAGGGCATGTCTCGCGCATTGGCGGTGAAGAGTTTGCGCTTATTGTTCGTCAGTCAGAACTGGAATCTGCGATGTCGGTGTTTGAGTCGCTTCGAGCCACGCTCGCACAATACCCGTATGAGTATGATGGCACTCGGATGTCGATCACCGTCAGTATAGGGGCGGTGGCACCTAGCGCTTTCGATCTCACACCTGAAAGTTTACTTAAACGCGCTGACCAAGCCTTGTACGAGGCAAAAGCGGCAGGGCGAAATTGTGTTCGAGCCAGCACAGAGCTGCGCCAAGACAGGGCGGGCTGACGAAAAAGCGAGTTGAAAATAAAAATGTGAGAAATCACTATCTATTATTTTTACAAGGTGTATAGTGTCGTCAGCTCAAAAAGCGGGCTATTAATGTAATATCTAGTTCAAGATCTTCACAGTTTCATTTCGATTCAGTCGTCATACTTATCCTGCGATACCTTTTTCTACATGCTTTCCTTAGTAGCTTCTATTTTCTTCATTAATGTATCAATGTATCGAGGTATTTATGTCTAATAAGACAACTGGTTCAGTAAAATGGTTTAACGAAACTAAAGGTTTTGGCTTCATCACTCCAGACAACGGTGGCGCGGATCTTTTCGTTCACTTCCGTTCTATTGTTAGCGATGGTTTTAAAACTCTCGCAGAAGGCCAAAAAGTGGCGTTCAACGTTGAGCAAGGTGGCAAAGGCCCACAAGCTGCTGACGTAACTGTACTGTAATTGTACTTAAGAGATCTCGCTGTCTCATTCAGATGGCGAGGTCTTTTTGTTTTCATTGCTTATCAAGGAGTTCAATGACTAGAAAATCTAACCGAAAAACATATTGGTATTATGTTCTTCGCGAACAAAAATTACCTAAAGGGCAAAGTGCCATTGTTCAAAATACACTATCACCTTTACTCTAGGTCGACATCTTGGTCTGCCTCCCTTCACCAGCTCAATAGCGACGTTCTCAAGCGGCACGTGCTGCCTCAGTTAAACACCGACGATTTAGATTTACATTTTTCATTTTGTGAAGTGAGTGAGTCTGGTCAATTTCAAAATTCTGACGGTGTGGTTTTAGGCTCTTTCCATATCGAATCGGATAAGGATTAAGCATTGAAGAAGAACGCAAAACCTCGTAAGCCTGCAGAAGAGGCTTCAACGAAACAAGAAGACCAGCCCCAAAACATCCATCAAATTCGCAAGAGAATTGAAGACATTCTTTTAGAACGTGATCAGAAAGAACGAATTGAACTCTAAATTGGAGAGAAAACAATGAGAAAACCAGCAAGACCTGCAAGAAAATCAGGCAAGAAAATGCGTAAGAGTGACTTTGAAGATAAGTTTTCTCTCATGGTGGGTGAATACAACAAACAGAAAGAGCTCTTGGACGCCATGAGTGAAGGCGACGCAGAACACGCCAAACAGAAAAAGAAATGTGACGCACTGTTCGCCAGCGCCGAGCGCTTTCTTAACGCCAATCAATAATCGGCGCGTCAACGTCAAATTGGACCCTGTAAATAATTCTGTGTAACTGTCGGGGGTTACATGTATTCAGTGAGTCGGTCTTCGAACATAATCATAAAGCGGTTTAGAGCTTGTCGCCAGTTTCTAATCGGCATCGTCCACTTCTTGGAAGCATCTCGGATAGCCAGGTAGATCACCTTTCTAGCTGACTCATCCGTTGGGAAGAGCTTGCGCTTCTTGATCGCTTTTCTAATAACGCTGTTGAGGGATTCAATGGCGTTAGTCGTGTAAATGGCTCGGCGAATATCCTCTGGGTAGTTAAACAGGGTGTTGAGGTTGTCCCAATGCGCCGTCCAAGAGCGACTGATTTGAGGATACTTGCTATCCCATCGTTCAGAGAACTGCTCTAAAGCGAGCAGTGCCTCATCTTCTGTGGCTGATTGGTAGATTTTCTTCAGGTCAGCCGTCACCGCTTTGTAGTCTTTCCAAGGGACGTATTTGACCGAGTTTCGCACCATGTGGACGATACAGAGCTGTATTTGCGTCTCTGGGAACGCAGTGTTGATGGCGTCAGGAAAACCTTTTAGTCCGTCAACGCAAGCGATAAGGATGTCTTTTACCCCACGGTTTTGAAGCTCTGTCAGCACGTTAAGCCAGAACTTGGCGCCTTCCGTTTCAGAGAGCCACATGCCGAGCAGTTCTTTCTGGCCTTCCATGTTGACGCCTAACGCAAGATAGACCGCTTTGTTGATGACTTGCTTGTCTTGACGCACCTTAACCACGATGCAATCGAGATAGACGATAGGGTAAATTTCGTCGAGAGGTCGCGACTGCCATTCAATCACTTGCTCGAGTACCGAGTCGGTCACCTTTGATATCAGCGTTGGCGAGACATCCGCATCATACATTTCCTTGAACGTTGCGACGATTTCACGTGTGGTCATGCCTTTCGCATATAGGCTTAATATCTTGTCGTCCATGGATTGGAATCGAGTTTGGTGCTTGCGGACGAGTTGAGGCTCAAAGCTAGCTTCACGGTCACGAGGGACGTCGATATCGACCTCTCCATCATCGGTGATAATGGACTTACCCGAGTAGCCATTGCGGGAGTTGGAGCTGGTTCTAGGTTGGTGTTTTTGATACCCAAGGTGCTCATCGAGTTCAGCGTTTAACGCCGTTTCAACGGTCACCTTGGTTAACATTTTTCGGAAGTCATCAAGATCGGATTCAGTCTTAATTGACTTTGCTGCTTCACGAGCAAAAGCTTCGAGTGCTTTCTTATCCATATTGTCCATCCTTAGCCTTTAAGGCTTAAGTTTAGACAGTTACACAGAATTCAGGACACTCTCTCAAATTGCTTCCAACCTCTTCATCGTAGCGCTCTGCTCAAGACGTGAGAGGTTGAGCTACTGTATCCTTCACGGGACGAATCGCCATCAGCGCGTTCACTCCTTCACCTCGCTACGATTACTTCTTCTCTACTTTTACCTTGTTCATCCGAGTTAATGTCATTTGCACCAAGTAAGTGCTTTGTTTTTTAAGTGCTTGGTTTTAGTGCAAGTTGTTGTGCTTTTTTGGTGAGGTCTTATTTTTTGTTATTTAAAATCAAATGGTTATTTCTTTGTTGAGGCGGGTGTGAAACTTGCATCACTCGAGGCCGTTTTGATTGTATACGATAAGATAATAATAAGGGACAAGGATGAACCTAACTCAGAGTGAACAACGTTGGCTACCGTGGCTTGGTAGCACAGGGAAGCTTGCCATGAAAAAGGCGTGCTATTTAAATCGCCATAGAAAAAATGAGCTCGAACAAACGTTTGAGAATATCGCACACACACGAGTGAACTTGCTTCAGGATTGGGCGAACAATCAATGGGCCTTTTTGACCAATGCCGCGCTCTACCTTTCAAGTAAACCTATCAATGAGCGTAATACGACATTAGAGGAACTGACTCAGAGGGGAAAAGACTTCTCAGAATTGTTTATTGTCGATAGTCAGGGCATGACCACTCACTCCAGTCATAAGAATCATATCGGCAGTCATATCGTCGATAATATGGCGCTGGCATCGGGTCTAAAGGCGCCATACTTGCTAGGCCCTTATGTGGATGAGCGCACACTGGCTGTTGGCCCTTCAAGTTCCACATTTCATGATGCGGTGACATTGATGTTCTATCAACCGTTGGGTAAGCCTGGTGAGGAGCAAGCATGCCTTTGCGGTCGAATTCCCAACGATGTGATTGGCGACATTATTCAACGCGAAGCAGGGCACATCTACAGTGAATCTGGTGACAACTACCTGTTTATGGTTGAAGCCAAGCATGATCCAAGTATTCTGCCGGGAACGGCATTATCGCGCTCACGTTTTGAAGACAATACCTTTTCTCATGGAGAGAATTTAAAACAAGGGATCACCACTGAGTTCGGTGTGGTGAAAGTTCGTCATCACACTGAGTTTGAAATTCTGTTCACAGACCCGGCAACGAAAGAGTTACACCCTGGCGTCAGAGAAACCATTCGTCACGGGCAAAATCTCTATATTGAATACCCAGGCTACTCTGACTACCGTCACATTCCCGTTATTGGTAAAGGGGTTACGTTTCAGTTGCCCGGTTCACCGGACCGTTGGGGGATGATGTGTGAGTCGGACTTAGAAGAAGTCTATCGACACCGAAGTTTGTCTTTAACTCAAACTCGACATTTTGCGTTCGGGGTTTTGGCCTCTGTATTGCTTCCGTCTTTCGCTGCGCACTACTTTCAACTTTCGCAAGTGTTTGTCTGGCTGTTGACGGCACTGGTTTGTATGGCGGTGACGTTTTCTTTTCACGCTCTCTGTGCACGTCCACTGTCTCGACGTGTTGAGGAAATGACGAATGTGATTCGTACCCTTGCAGAGGGGGATGGCAATTTGACTCAGCGCCTTGAAACGGAGCATTTGAAGCCTGATGAAATTGGCGGGCTTGGCCGCTGGACCAATAGCTTTATCGATAACTTAGAGGGCGTGGTCACGGAGTTGGTCTTTGCAAGCAAAGAGGTAAATCAAGTGTCCGCCTCTTTGTTGCGTCGCAGCCAAGTGCTCACCACCGCTAGCCAAGACACCTGTGCTTCCATTGAAGATATGATAGTGCTTAGTAAAGGCCAGCAAACTGACATCGAGTGTGCGAACCTTTCTGCAACAGAAATGGATAAAGCGATGCAAAGCACAATTGAACATGCGGCGCTGGAGTATCAACGTGCGGTTGAGTCCGCCAACGGTATCAAAGAAATCGTTGAAGCGTCAGCTCAGAGTGTCAATGATGTGAACGCTGAAATGGAAAAGATCACCGACATTGTCGACATCATCTCTGAAATCACGGCACAGACGAATTTGCTGGCATTAAATGCGGCGATTGAAGCCGCGAGAGCCGGTGAGCACGGACGTGGGTTTGCCGTGGTTGCAGATGAAGTTCGTACGTTAGCAGACAAAACCTCTCAAGCAGCGAACAATATCGGCACCATGCTGCAAAAGCTTCGTTCACAATCAAAGACAGCCGTTAGCTTTATGCAGCAAGGTATTGATAACGTCGAAAGCAACGCCATGATGGTCAATGGAACGGATGGCAATGAGGTTCTCCAGAACCGAGTTACCGAACTGTTTCGCATTATTAACGGTATTGCTGAAAACAGTGTTCAACACAGTAAAACGGTCGATCAAGCTCAAGTGACCTCCGAACAATTGATTATCTCTTCTCAACAGCTCGCGCGTCGAACAGCCTTAATGCAAAATGCACTGAAGCGTCTCGATCAACTGACAGGCCGTTTTGAAATCGCTCGAGCGTCATAGTGACCCAGTAGAGTGGGGAGAGTTAAATGCCCCACTGCTTGGCATGGTGTGAAAACACAGGTTCAATATCGCAAGATCAACGATTTAGATTTCTAAGGTCTGTGTGGTGTCTCGCCATGCTTGGGCACAGCGATAACTTGATGTAGAATCTGCGCTCTTTTTAATGAAACCACGATTCGAGCACTGACTGCTTTTGGCACAATAGCGCCCCAAAGCAGCTTTGAGGCAGCGAGTTGGGCGCTGATAGGGTGAGAAGATGCAAACAAAGGCGAGTTCAATGTTAGACACTAACGAAGAGAAAAAACCGACTCACAACGGGGTTTTTCCAAGCTCTCGATTCTCTATTGCACCCATGCTCGATTGGACAGATCGCCATTGTCGATACTTCCATCGGCTCCTCACTAAAGAGACCTTGCTCTACACAGAGATGGTGACAACCGGCGCGATCATTCATGGTAAAGGCGACTTCTTGGCGTACAACGAGGAGGAGCACCCAGTGGCGCTGCAACTTGGTGGCTCCAACCCGCAAGATTTAGCGACGTGTGCGAAGTTGGCGGCTGAGCGTGGCTATGACGAAATTAACCTCAATGTCGGTTGCCCGTCGGACAGAGTACAAAATGGCCGTTTTGGCGCCTGCTTGATGGCGGAGCCTGTGCTGGTGGCGGAGTGTATTGCCGCCATGCGCGATGTGGTTGATATTCCTGTGACCGTTAAGACGCGCATCGGCATTGACGATCAAGACTCGTATGAGTTTCTAACTGACTTCGTGCGCATTGTGTCTGAAAAAGGTGGCTGTGAGCAGTTTACGATTCACGCTCGTAAAGCGTGGTTAAGCGGTTTAAGCCCGAAAGAGAACCGAGAGATCCCGCCGCTGGATTACCCGCGCGCGTATCAAATCAAACAAGACTTTGCCCACTTGAACATTGGCGTCAATGGCGGCATTAAAACCTTGGATGAGTCGTTAGAGCATTTAGCGCACCTTGATGGCGTCATGGTTGGGCGAGAGGCTTACCAAAACCCGTACCTATTGGCCCACGTTGATCAGACGATTTTCGGTCTCGACACACCAGTGAAGAAGCGTCGCCAAGTAGTCGAAGAGATGTACCCATACATTGAGCAGCAGTTGGCGAAGGGAGCCTACTTAGGCCACATCACTCGTCATATGTTGGGCTTGTTCCAAAACATGCCAGGCGCGCGTCAATGGCGTCGTTACATCAGTGAGAACGCCCATAAACCGGGTTCCGGAATTGAAGTGGTACAATCGGCGCTGGCGAAAATCCCTCAAGAGTTGGATGTGTAAAAATCGCCAAACGAGTGGTTAAATTTACCAATAGATGAATATGAAGAGGTAGGGTTAGACCCTGCCTCTTTTTGTTTGTCTATATAAAACATGATCTTATCTTGATTTTTAATCTTGGCACACTATCTGTATTGATTGAGCAAAAAGGAGAGCACTATGTTTGAATTGATTTTTGCTTTGATCTTCGCGGCGACGTTGCTGGTCACAGGCGTGACCTTTCTGACCGTATTGGCCGCCATTGGCTTTGCTATGGTGGTGATGTTGCTGCTCGGGATGATGTCGGCGGTGATTAAATTAATCCCTTGGTTAGTGGTTATCGCGATAGCGGTATGGTTTTTTAAAAGCGTGGTCGCGCAGCCAAGATCCTAGCGCTGTTTAGGCTAAATTGTTGCGGGCAAGCTCGGTGAATGTGGTACTATTTTCGCTACGTCATCTATGATGCATAGCAACAGTGTGGAGAGTTTAATCAATGGGTATCAAATCGGCTGCAATTTTCACTATCGCCTCGATGGTTTCGGGATGGGCGATGGCGGAGTCCTCGTACACGGCGAAAGTCGGTGCAGAGATGTGGTGGCCGAAAACCAAGGTCAATGAAGTAAACCGCGACAGCGACACCACACCCAGCGGCTATTTGGCGATTGAGCATGACACGCCATACCTTCCCGATGCCCGTTTGCGTTACTCCAGTGTTGACGCCGATTACATGGCGTTTGATAAGCTCGACCTGACGCTCTACTACCGCCTGCTTGAGCATGATTTAATGCATTTCGATGCGGGGGTGACCCTGACGGATTTATCCGATACCAAGTACGTCAATGCCGAAGACATCAACAATCCAGTCGATTTCGATGGATTTATCTGGGCGTGGTACGGCTATGCAGAGCTGACGGTGCCCAATACGCATTTTGATATCATCGGTGAGATGAACTTTGGCAACAACAACGACATCAAAAGTACCGATTTGATGGCGGGCGTTCAGTACCGCCTGCCACTGAAAGAGACGACGTTGGCTTTCCGAGGTGGCTATCGCGTGATTGATTTGGAGTCGGGCAAGTTCGATGCGAAATCCGAGGACCTCGGTAAATCGTTTATCTTCGCCAATGGCTTTTTTGTTGGCGCGGAGTGGAGCTTCTAAGTCAGCGATTCTTCCCAGTGAAGAATATGTATGCGTCTTCTCGATAGCATGATGTATGACTGCCTTATGCCTTTCATTATAACTAGAAAAAGAGCGCTGCGATTGATGTGGCGCTTTTTTGTATCTATCGAACTGTTTTTTTATATCTATTCATTATAAATGCACGAAAAAATGTCGCGATATCGTCAGTTTCTTCCATGCTTATAGATGGCGCTTGTTTCTAGCCAGAGAAGGGAATCTCATGACGATTAATGAACTAAGAAGCCTATATCGAGACAATCAACTGGTGGAAGCCATTATTGAACCGTCTGTCCAAGAGGGCAGTTGGGTGGTGGAATTTCGCCACGCTAGAGGTGGTTTCGTGTTATTGACCGATGCTCAAGGTGAGGAGTGTCAGTACCTAGACCTTGATCTAGCCTCCAAGTCGGCAATGGCGGTGGGCTTTAAGCACGTACGGGTCGAAGCCAAATAGTCCCCACCACTCACAGAAAAAGACGCCTTGTCTATCACCTCTCATTATTACCTCCCCTGCTTGTACTGCGTAAAGGCGCGCGACTGGCTGACGGCGTTCAGGCGCTGCACGTTTCCTTTAATTCCAAAAGTTATAAAACATTCACTTCTATTCTTTCTTGTTATTAAGGAGAGTGGTTAATCTATCGTCACGCAATGAATAGGGATGTCGTGACCATGTCATTAAAAAACAACGTCTCCTCTGAAGGAAACGCATCACAAGAATTACCGGCTTTGGCTGCGCCGCTGAATGATCAGCAGCTAGGGTCTTTGCAACAAACTGTTGCTGGTTTATCTACTCAGCAGCTGGCATGGGTCAGCGGCTACTTTTGGGGCCTAGCACAACAGCCTCAAACCGCAGCAGCGTCTGCACCCATCAGTCAAGCGGCGGTTGCGGTGGCAGCCAAGCCTGCAGGTAAATTAACGATCATTTTCGCCTCGCAAACTGGCAATGCGAAAGGCGTGGCTGAAGCGCTCGAGCATGACGCAAAAGCGCAGGGCATTGATGTGGCGCTCTTTGATGCCAGTGATTACAAAGGCAAAAGCTTAGCCAAAGAGACCCACGTGATTATCGTGGCGTCAACCAATGGTGAAGGTGAAGCCCCAGACAACGCCATTGAACTGCATGAATTCTTGCAGTCGAAGAAAGCGCCGAAACTTCCGAACCTCAAATATGGTGTGATTGCGCTCGGTGACTCAAGCTATGAGTTTTTCTGCCAAACCGGTAAAGACTTCGATGCTTATCTCTCCAAGTTGGGCGCGACGGCCTTTATTGAGCGTGTTGACTGTGACGTCGATTATGAAGCGCCAGCCAGTGAGTGGCGTGAAAAAGCGCTCTCTATCGTTAAAGAAGAGTTGGCTGGTGGCGTAGAAGCTGAAGTCGTTCAGTTGCCAGTAGGTCAATCGGCGGTCGTGTCGTCCTACAACAAGCAAAACCCATACACCGCGACTTTGCTGACTAGCCAGAAGATCACCGGGCGTGATTCTGGAAAAGACGTGCGTCACATTGAAATTGATCTTGAAGGCTCAGGTTTGACTTATCAGCCAGGCGACGCCTTGGGCGTATGGTTTGAGAACAGCTCTGAGCTCGCCAATGCTATCCTAGCTAAAGTGGGTCTGTCAGGTGTGGAAAGCGTTGAAGTGGATGGCGAGAGCTTGTCGATTCACAGCGCGTTGGTCACTAAATTCGAAATCACCGCTTCTAATCCTCAGTTTGTCACAAAATTTGCTGAGCTGTCAGGCAGCAAGAAACTGCAAAAATTGGTCGAAGACAAAGACAAGCTTCGTGAGTACGCCGCCAACACGCAAATTGTTGACGTGTTAGCGGAGAAGAAAACCACCCTATCGGCAGACGCACTGATTGGTTTGTTGCGCCGCTTGACGCCAAGACTCTACTCGATTGCCTCAAGCCAAGCCGAAGTGGATGAAGAAGTGCATTTGACTGTTGGGCTGGTGGAATACCAGCAAGGTGACGAGTCTCGCTTTGGTGGTGCCTCAGGCTTCTTGGCTCAGCGCCTCGAAGAGGGCGGTGCGGTCAAAGTGTTTGTTGAAAACAACAACAACTTCAAATTACCTCAAGATGACAGCACGCCGATTATCATGATTGGCCCAGGCACTGGGATTGCCCCATTCCGCAGTTTTATCCAGGAGCGAGAGAACCGTGATGCGTCTGGAAAGAACTGGTTGTTCTTTGGCGATCGTACCTTTACTCAGGACTTCCTCTACCAAGTGGAGTGGCAGAAATACCTAAAATCAGGGGTACTCAGCCGTTTGGATGTGGCCTTTAGCCGCGATCAAGCCGAGAAAGTGTATGTTCAGCACCGCATTTTAGAGAACGCGGCACAAGTGTGGCAGTGGATTCAAGATGGCGCGTATCTGTATGTCTGTGGTGATGCCACTCGTATGGCAAAAGACGTTCATGACGCGCTGATCATCGTCGCTGAGCAGCAAGGCAATCTATCGCGTGATGACGCAGAAGAATTTATTAATGAGTTACGCAAAGCAAAACGTTATCAAAGGGATGTGTACTAATGACTTTTTCTACTGAAAATAACAAGCAGGTGGTACTGGGCGAAGAGTTAGGGCCGCTTTCCGATAACGAACGTCTTAAAAGAGAAAGTCACTTCCTACGTGGGACGATCGAAGCGGATCTGCAAGATCGCATCACCGGTGGATTTACGGCGGATAACTTCCAGCTGATCCGTTTCCACGGTATGTATCAGCAAGATGACCGTGATATTCGCAACGAACGTGCGAAACAAAAGCTGGAGCCTCTACACAATGTGATGCTTCGTGCGCGCATGCCGGGCGGCATTATCACGCCGAAGCAATGGTTGGCGATTGACAAGTTTGCTACAGAGCACTCTCTGTACGGCAGTATCCGTCTAACGACTCGACAAACGTTCCAGTTCCACGGCGTATTAAAGCCAAACATCAAATTGATGCACCAAACGCTCAACAGTATTGGAATTGACTCTATCGCCACCGCAGGTGACGTGAACAGAAACGTATTGTGTACCACTAACCCTGTGGAATCTGAGTTACACCAAGAGGCGTACGAGTGGGCGAAAAAGATCAGTGAGCACCTGCTGCCTAAGACGCGCGCGTACGCAGAGATCTGGCTAGACGGTGAGAAGGTTGAGACCACAGACGAAGAGCCGATCCTTGGCAGTAATTACCTACCGCGTAAGTTCAAAACCACCGTGGTGATTCCGCCGCAAAATGATGTGGATGTGCATGCGAACGATTTGAACTTTGTCGCGATAGCCGATAACGGCAAGCTGGTGGGTTTCAACGTTTTAGTTGGTGGTGGTCTTGCGATGACTCACGGTGATACGTCGACCTATCCACGTCGAGCGGATGACTTTGGTTTTATTCCACTTGAAAAAACGTTGGATGTGGCAGCCGCGGTTGTGACTACGCAACGTGACTGGGGTAACCGTTCAAACCGTAAGAACGCCAAAACCAAATACACGCTTGATCGCGTCGGTATTGATGTGTTTAAAGCGGAAGTGGAAAAACGTGCCGGTGTTCAGTTCCAAGCTAGCCGTCCATACGAATTCACAGAACGTGGCGATCGTATCGGCTGGGTAGAGGGCATTGATGGTAAACATCATCTCGCCTTGTTTATCGAAAACGGCCGACTATTGGATTACCCAGGCAAGCCCCTTAAAACCGGTGTGGCTGAAATTGCCAAAATCCATAAAGGCGATTTTCGCATGACGGCCAACCAAAACTTGATTGTGGCGGGTGTGTCGAAAAGCAACAAAGCGAAGATCGAGAAAATTGCGCGCGAACACGGTTTGATGGACGACGCGGTCAGCGAGCAACGTAAAAACTCGATGGCGTGTGTGGCCTTCCCAACTTGTCCGCTCGCCATGGCGGAAGCGGAACGTTTCTTGCCGCAGTTCGTGACCGACGTAGAAGGCATTTTGGCGAAACACAATCTACCAAAAGAAGACAACATCATTCTGCGCGTGACGGGTTGTCCTAATGGATGTGGCCGCGCGATGCTGGCTGAAATTGGTCTAGTGGGTAAGGCGCCAGGTCGATACAACCTGCACCTAGGGGGCAACCGCGCTGGAACACGCGTGCCGAAAATGTACAAAGAGAACATTACAGATAGTCAGATACTCGAAGAGATAGATCAACTGGTCGGTCGCTGGGCTACTGAGCGTGAGCAAGGTGAGTGTTTCGGTGACTTCGTTATCCGTGTTGGCATCATCCAAGAAGTATTGGTATCTAAGAGAGATTTTTATGCTTGATTCTGTAGCTTCAAAACCGGAGCTGGCA
Source organism: Vibrio sp. R10-SG-ISO4 (assembly GCF_059834135.1). NCBI lineage: Bacteria > Pseudomonadati > Pseudomonadota > Gammaproteobacteria > Vibrionales > Vibrionaceae > Vibrio > Vibrio sp. R10-SG-ISO4. The sequence continues at coordinate 3,317 of NZ_JCBDHJ010000022.1, read as the reverse complement.
GAACTGCTTAAACTGACCAAGACCGAGCAAAGTCTTCATCTTGCCCAGATCAATGTCGAGCTTGAGCAACTGTCAGCACAGCAGCGAGTAAAATGGGCGCTTGAAAACCTCGATGGCGAGTTCGCGGTCTCGTCGAGTTTCGGTATCCAAGCGGCGGTGATGCTTCACCTCGTCACTGAGCAGAAACCGGACGTGCCAGTCATTTTGACCGACACCGGTTACTTGTTCCCGCAAACGTACCGTTTTATCGATCAATTGACAGAGAAATTGAACCTCAACCTAAAAGTGTATCGCGCTAAAGAGAGCCCGCAATGGCAAGAGGCGCGCTATGGCAAACTTTGGGAGCAAGGTATAGAGGGCATCGAGAAGTACAACAAGATAAACAAAGTGGAACCTATGCGCCGCGCGCTAGAGGAGCTTAATGTCAGCACTTGGTTCTCCGGTTTACGCCGCGAGCAATCTAAGTCGCGAGCTGGACTACCCATTTTGTCGATTCAAAATGGCGTGTTCAAGTTTCTACCAGTGATTGATTGGAGTAATAAGGACATCCACTATTACCTAGAAGAGCACGGTCTCTCTTACCACCCACTTTGGGATGAAGGGTATCTCTCTGTCGGTGATACGCATACCACTAAGAAGTGGGAGCCTGGAATGGCAGAAGAAGAAACACGTTTCTTCGGCTTAAAGAGAGAGTGTGGTCTGCATGAAGAAGATAACGAACTCGATGGCTCGGGTATTTGATGCGGTAATTGCGTCAATGAACCTCAAAAAAGGTCGCGTATGCGGCCTTTTTTATCGCTTGGAATTAGTCGCTGTGGATAACTCTGTGGTTATTATGTGGTAAATAGTTGGGTAAAGTTGGATAAATAGGAGCTTGAGCGCTAATTGCTCATTTAGGCTCTATTTTTACATTTTTATGAAAATATCACTTGCCAATGTGATTTCGATCTCTATAATGCCACCTCGTCGACAGGGCAGAGCTCATAAGGGTTCAGCGTTATCGACAGGGTCAACTAGCTCAGCGGTAACGTTGAAATAAAAACTTAAAAAAGTGTTTGACACTGAAAATTAAGTCGCTAGAATGGCCGCCTCTTGTGAGTGACCTGAGTCACAGCCAAGAACGCTCTTTAACAATATAAACCTATCAATCTGTGTGGGCACTCGTTGATGATAATCCAATTAGAAATTTCTCTTAATAAAGAGCGGTTTCAAATTAGGTTTCAATGAACTGAGTGACCATTGAGTCTTAGGACTCAGCACAGTCAATTCAAGTTTTCTAGGAACTAGCTTCTAGTCACTAGGAACTTATCAGTATTCATTGAGCCGAACAAAACTTTAAATTGAAGAGTTTGATCATGGCTCAGATTGAACGCTGGCGGCAGGCCTAACACATGCAAGTCGAGCGGAAACGACTTAACTGAACCTTCGGGGAACGTTAAGGGCGTCGAGCGGCGGACGGGTGAGTAATGCCTGGGAAATTGCCCTGATGTGGGGGATAACCATTGGAAACGATGGCTAATACCGCATAATAGCTTCGGCTCAAAGAGGGGGACCTTCGGGCCTCTCGCGTCAGGATATGCCCAGGTGGGATTAGCTAGTTGGTGAGGTAAGGGCTCACCAAGGCGACGATCCCTAGCTGGTCTGAGAGGATGATCAGCCACACTGGAACTGAGACACGGTCCAGACTCCTACGGGAGGCAGCAGTGGGGAATATTGCACAATGGGCGCAAGCCTGATGCAGCCATGCCGCGTGTATGAAGAAGGCCTTCGGGTTGTAAAGTACTTTCAGCAGTGAGGAAGGTTCATGCGTTAATAGCGTATGGATTTGACGTTAGCTGCAGAAGAAGCACCGGCTAACTCCGTGCCAGCAGCCGCGGTAATACGGAGGGTGCGAGCGTTAATCGGAATTACTGGGCGTAAAGCGCATGCAGGTGGTTTGTTAAGTCAGATGTGAAAGCCCGGGGCTCAACCTCGGAATTGCATTTGAAACTGGCAGACTAGAGTACTGTAGAGGGGGGTAGAATTTCAGGTGTAGCGGTGAAATGCGTAGAGATCTGAAGGAATACCAGTGGCGAAGGCGGCCCCCTGGACAGATACTGACACTCAGATGCGAAAGCGTGGGGAGCAAACAGGATTAGATACCCTGGTAGTCCACGCCGTAAACGATGTCTACTTGGAGGTTGTGGCCTTGAGCCGTGGCTTTCGGAGCTAACGCGTTAAGTAGACCGCCTGGGGAGTACGGTCGCAAGATTAAAACTCAAATGAATTGACGGGGGCCCGCACAAGCGGTGGAGCATGTGGTTTAATTCGATGCAACGCGAAGAACCTTACCTACTCTTGACATCTACAGAACTTAGCAGAGATGCTTTGGTGCCTTCGGGAACTGTAAGACAGGTGCTGCATGGCTGTCGTCAGCTCGTGTTGTGAAATGTTGGGTTAAGTCCCGCAACGAGCGCAACCCTTATCCTTGTTTGCCAGCACTTCGGGTGGGAACTCCAGGGAGACTGCCGGTGATAAACCGGAGGAAGGTGGGGACGACGTCAAGTCATCATGGCCCTTACGAGTAGGGCTACACACGTGCTACAATGGCGCATACAGAGGGCGGCGAACTTGCGAGAGTAAGCGAATCCCAAAAAGTGCGTCGTAGTCCGGATTGGAGTCTGCAACTCGACTCCATGAAGTCGGAATCGCTAGTAATCGTGGATCAGAATGCCACGGTGAATACGTTCCCGGGCCTTGTACACACCGCCCGTCACACCATGGGAGTGGGCTGCAAAAGAAGTGGGTAGTTTAACCTTTCGGGGAGGACGCTCACCACTTTGTGGTTCATGACTGGGGTGAAGTCGTAACAAGGTAGCGCTAGGGGAACCTGGCGCTGGATCACCTCCTTATACGATGATTATCGTTATGAGTGTCCACACAGATTGATATGGTTTGTAAAAGAGATGATTGCACAGTGATTTTTCTTAGTTAGAGGAAGGGAAGCGATGAGCGAAGGCGCATACATAGGTATGTAACTGAGCGAAGAGCGCAGCCTGACGAATAAATAAGGAAAAGCACGAAGCAAGAAATTGGGTCTGTAGCTCAGGTGGTTAGAGCGTTCGCCTGATAAGCGAGAGGTCGGTGGTTCGAGTCCACTCAGACCCACCAATTTATCTTTATGCTGCGTTAGATTGCTCGTTGTGTACTGGTGTACACGGCCTCACAATCTGCCTTGCCTAAAGAGAAATTATCCCGGTCATAAGACTGTTAATGGATTTATCCATCGATGGGGCTATAGCTCAGCTGGGAGAGCGCCTGCCTTGCACGCAGGAGGT
>NZ_JCBDHJ010000021.1:0-62551 GCF_059834135.1 Vibrio sp. R10-SG-ISO4 | reverse complement strand
ATGATGATTGCATCGCCTTTCGCAGCATCATCAAGCAAACGAAGAAGTTCAGGTCTTTGCAGTGAAGCCCCTGATTCATTTTCTATGTACCATCCGGCTATGCGGAATCCTTTATCCTGTACAAACTTATGTAAGGTGCTCTGTGCTCGTTTCGCGTTTTGATCGCTAGTTGATGCTCTAAGATAGCCAAAGATGTACATAATCTGCCCTAAGTGACATTTAAGTTATGATCTTACGTGGTGTGCCATATAGGTTATGACAAATATATAAAAACTGCCACTTTTAATCTGTGATCATGGGGTATAATTATATGGCAGTGTCGAGTGAAACAATTGTTATGTGGGAAATTAAGCCTGAAAAACTACAACACTCAAGTTGGTGAGACTTACGCTATGATAAAAGCACTGAAAAATCTTACAGGGTTCGGTATGCCAGAAACTCAGTGTACGGTATCGGAATTGGTCAATTTCAGACGGTTTAGCTCCCTTGTCCGAGTTACGTAACAAAGTCTTGGGTACTATCTCTTTTACATCATCATTTGCATTTCTCCTTGAGTAAAGTTATCCAAGGAGAAATGCAACGGAAGACCAGTCGGAAGTCAGCTCACTTTTGTGAACAGATATTAATCGGTCTAAGTAGTTCATAATAATATGAAATTTGTAACCACAATATCATTCCATCCATACTTTTATGTTTTTGGGTGGATCTTTTAAGCACCGAGTTTAGACTAGTTACTTTATTACAAGACATATTGCGCTTTCTTCAACAGGTTGGTGCTTTGTCCTAATAAAGGGCTTGACTTTATTAGTGGACTCAGACTTTAAAAACGTTCGTTTCTTTGTAATGAGAACATGAAAATATAAGGCATCGTTGATCAACTCTCTTATCAATGGTGACAATTTAAGTCGCTCACTAATTGTTTCTGCTGATACTTGACTTCTTTGACACACCATTAGAACAAGCCCTAGGCCTTGTTCTTTATAGTCAACCTCAACAAGTTGTATATCTGTATCCGATATAGAATGGTTAGAGCTTTCTGATAGTACCCGGGTGAATTCATAGATTGAAATCGAAGTGCCAAGGATGTTTCTCGACGTTGGGACCCGTCCCTCAAGGTGTAGGATATCGCCCTTATGGCCACATGGGCACAGGACATTGCGCTTGATAGCACCCACGTCTCCCATTGAATGCTCCAACAGGTGGCATTGTCCGGGATATATGACGGTTACACTGAGCTCACCGTTGGTAGGGGAACAAACGAGGTTTATATGGTCATAAATATGGTAGTGAGCGCCATTTAAGTGCGAACACTGAAAGCCTATTGGACCAGTTTCTTGTGTGGTGTACGCTAGAGGTTTGATACATACGTTTGGAAGTAGTTGTTGTATCTTTTCGATAAGTGAATCAGGGAACATTTCCCCAAGGTAAAAAATATTCCTGATCGAGGCTAGTTGCACTTTCCGCTTCTGGCTAAATAAGCATTCAGCAAAACTTGGCAGGCACATTATTGTGTCAATATTTTCTGTACATATAGCTTCACAAAGTGTGTCATGTTCAACAGCTGAGGCAAAGGGATAATATTTCACCTCGAGGTGACGGCAAATTTCATGGGCAAAAAGAAAACCTCCCCACAAATTGCCTGCCGTCAGACAATTTGCAACCGTGCGGACCTGTAAATCCATGAATAAAGGGCGTAATTCCTTAGCTGCTGAGGATGTTACAAACTGATAATTATCCCAAGGGTGCTCAACAATTCTAGCTTTTTCGGTTGTTCCACCGGTAGCGAAAACTATGGCTGACATGGTGACTCCTTTCTGTCGTCTTTTTTCAGGCAGATGAACGAAATCACCACGGAACTCAGTACTGTGATAAAGATAAACATCGGAACATGGTCAGCCAAGTGCGTAACCGCCAATCCGGTAACCCATGAGCCTAATGCTTCACCAGCGTTCGACACAATCAGTATGTAACTAAACAACACGCTGGTAGATATATCAGAGGGAATGTCTGTTGCCTGATAGTAAAGTTCTGGAATGATAACGGACTCATAAATGCTGTACGCAATTAACGCCGCAATTGCGACATACACAGAACCCAACAAATAAGCTGATGATAATAATCCACATACCAGAATGATTTGAGTACGCGACCGTTCACTAAAGGAGATAAGTTTTGCCACGCCTCCCTGCCAAAGACAAATTGTCACACCAACGACTGAGAAAAATACTCCGGAATATTTACCGAGGTGAGGATTGATTTTGTCTAACAGCGTTGTAGCGGTAATGAATATTCCCATAATGAGAAAACAGAAGAATGCTGACAGAAGGATACGCCGTATGTGGCTACTTGCCATGATGCTCTGAAACCCTTCCTGCATACTTGCCAGCGGTGAGTCAGTTGAATACTTATGATTGGCTGGAAGGTCATAAATGAGTTGAAGAGCTACTAGAGCTATAATGATACTAGATATTGTCAGAACCAGCAGCCCATCTTCGATAAACTCCAAATTCATCATAGCAACAGCCAGCATTGGCGCTACGAAGACGGCCGAATTTTGGCTGAGCGAGAACGTATTAAGTGCTTTTTTTAACTGCGATCCGGTTAGGGTTTCGGCTAGCACTTCCCGTAAAAAAGGCTTGGAAACCGACTTGGAAGCCGAAATAATTAAGAAGAATAATACCCAGCCGACCAATGATAGTGTCAAATAAATAGTCAGGAAGGCCGCACCTCTCAGTAGTAGAGATATAAAGATCAATTTTCTCCTAGAAAAGCGTTCAAGATAACCAGTGATAGTAAACATAAGCAAACTTTCCAGCATTACAGCCCCAGCGAGACAGGCTGCTACGTCGGAGGCACTAAGATTTGGGGATTTCCCTAATAGTGGTAGAGCAAAGAAGAATGAAAATTCTGCAAGAAATACTGTCAGATAAATGAAACAGGTTGTTTTATTCGCTTTCATGATGATTATGGATTATCCCAGCTAGTTGATCGAATACAAATGCCCTGATTCCCTCGGGCAGCTTAGTCAGGCCGGTTTCGACCGTGGCCACCTCATTAAAATAAAAACCTTCGTTATTCATCAGCCAATCAACTGACAATACCGAACAGTCGGCCTGAACCATTATCTCTCGAGACAACCGCAGCATTTCTTGAAAAAATGGCATATGGGTATAGTCTGCTAGGAACATATTTTCCGTTAAAATAACCTGTGATCCACCTAGAGCAACGTTGCCGATATAGCCTTCTCCTCGGGGTTTGCGGAATTTAATGAATGCCAGTTTATGTGCAATAAAGAAAAACCGTATATCACAGGCATCAGGAAGAAAGGGCATCATGAAATATTCGAGAGATGATGCTGAAATCAAGTTTCCGATGCTAATCGCATGCTGATCGTTTTCTGACTTGATTACGCCAAAGCCCATGCCAGTGCTGGCAGGTTTGAAAATATACTTACCAGGGTAGCTGGTAATAAATTGCTCAATGTTGGGAATAACCTGTCGGTGATACCCTAGCGTACTAAAAGGGAGCACGGGCGCACCGATTTTCTCTGCCAAAGACATCTGCCCTATTTTGTCCCACTCTAGTGTTTCAACTCCGGCAATACCACTGTTTAGTAGGCATGCGTTTCTGATACGAAGGAAATGGCGGAGGTTTGAGGCGGTAGAGCGAGCTTGAGCATTCAGGTTAGCAGGGGAGATGATAAATGTAGCAGAAGAGTAATTTAACGGCTGGTTTTTGTACAGCAGTGTCAGCCCTCTATCCAAGTGAGTGGAAACGACACAGTCTTCCAGAGCGATAAAGCTGAACGTGATATTTCGCTTCTTTAGTTCATGGGTGTACTCCGCATATGCATGCTCAATTTCCGTAACATTGCTGTATTCTTCCTTTGCGACAATCCAGTATAAGTTCATACCATATCCTTTTTCCACACCATGACGGACTGTGACAGCGAAGTGTTATGTACCCTGTCGATGGTGAAGCCCGCAGCTTGGGCCAATACCTCATATTCTGCATAAAATCGCTCCTTTCCAAGAAAGAGCGCATCCATGAGCAGATCTAGCGTCTTACCTTTATTACTTCTAGGCTGTTTGATGATTTCGATGACAAACAGAGTTGATTCCGGCGTCATTGCCCGATGACAGTTGCGTAGGATAGTTAAGGCGTTAGCATCATCCCAATCGTGTAGAATATTTTTCAAGATATAAATGTCTTTGTCTTCGACGATTCTAGTAAAGAAGTCCCCGTCTACAAAGTCGATACCAGTTTCGTTCTTGTTGTTCTCTGGGTACACATCTATAACAGTGGCGGATTTCAGGTTGTAGTGCTGATGCAGCTTTTTCAACAGCACCCCTTGACCTCCTCCAATATCTACAACTTCCGTCTGCGTATCACAAATTATGTGGCTAACAAGCTCAGTGGCAAGCTCTTCTGTAATTTTTGCCATCAAACGATCAAAGGTGCTTTTCAGCTCAGGCTTTGTGAGGATATATGAAAAGAAGGGCTTGCCATGTCGGGTTTCGAAGGCGGATGCAGGGGTAGAAGATAGTAGGGACGAAGGGTAATCAGGCCACATACTCCAATAGTCCTCACCTAGTTCGCACAGAATCCACAGTGTCTCGAGACTATTTTCGTCTGCTAAGGCGCCGCACTTATCTGCCAGAACATAGTGATCCCCTTCAACACGCACTACGTTGCATTCTTCCATTACATCCAACAAGCGTGATAGGCGGTTGGACTCTATCTGGCTAGCAGCAGAAAGTTCTTCCAAACTTGTGGGTCCCCTACGCCCTAACCAAACCGGTATGTTGAGCTTCACAAACGCATGCAGGGCTGCCGAATAGCGGTAGGCGGTTATCAACTCTGTTAACATGTCAATTCCTCTGTCAGAGCATTTATGAACGTAGCAAATCGCTCAAGATCGTCAATGGAATGCGCGGCGGAGAGGGCAACACGGACAATACTTTTTGATTTAGGTACGGTCGGATACATGGCTGCAGTGGCCAAAAAACCCTGTTGGCGGAGACGTCTAGATGTGTTGATAGCTTCAGTCTCATCGCCTATTTGAAGCGTACGGATGGGACTTGTTTTATCTTTGACTTCGACATTACGTACCGCATTGTCAAAGAAGTGAATATTATCCTTAAGTTTTTTTTGCAGTGTTATTATTTCACTAGAAAGATGAATGTCCGCTGAGGCCAAACATGCAGCAATGCCGGGTAAGGATGGAGGACCACTAAAGATATAATTTAATGCATATTTTTTTATGAAGGAGGCTGACTGTGGGTGACTAAAAGAGGCTGAACCACCATGAGAACCGAAAGCTTTTGAGAGTGAGGAGAGCAGAATAAGATTATCACTAAATTCCCCTATCTGGTGCAGTGTGTATCCACATCCATTTTTTCCGATGATTGAGGTGCCATGGGCATCGTCGACATAGTAATACCCCTGATACTCTGCTGCTAATTGCGTTAGAAAACGGACATCATGGCTTCCTCCCATTGAGCCTAGAGAATCCGATATAAGGACGGGCGTTTTGCCATTCTGTCTGCACAGGTTTAAGGTAGTATACAATTTATCCTGATCAGAGAAGTCTATCCTGTCGCAGTGGCCAAACTGTTCTAGTATTCCCCTTAAGATTTGCACCGAAGCATGAGTCGTTTTATCTATAATCCACTGCACGCCTTTTGGACTCATGTTGTAACCAGGCAGCTCTCCTGAACCAAGAATCGGTAGGACTGCTAGGTGTGCGGCCCCTACGGAATTAAATGTCACCGTATAGGAGTCGAGAAAAATAGTATTAAGTTTTTCTTCGAGAGCGTCAAATATATCGCATTTTGCCCGAGTTCTTGCTGCAGAATATTGCACACCAAATTTGTCAACTGACATTTTAATGGCCTGGCTTAAAGCGGGGTGCTGCTCAAGCCCGAGATAAGAGCAGGACATAAAATCGATATATTTTTGACCAGCGCTGCACACTATTTCTCTGTTTTTAGTTCGGGATACAATAGTTAAATCATTAATTCCTTGTTCCCATATTTGTTCCTGATAGGAACTGCTTGTTTTGATGCGATTAGATAACCAGTTTTTTGAAGTAGTTTTAGTTTCTTCAAACGATGTGAGTGTTTCTGCCATAAAAATCCTTTTTAATTGCATATTAAATCTGATACTTAAATAGTGTTAAGTAATTGTTTTGTTATGGGGCTACGAAGAAGGGTAGGTGTATCTGACCTGAGCGCAATCTCTTGAGTTTTCTTAACTTTAATCTAACAGGGTGTGGCTTATTATGCAACAGGGTGATATTTAACTTGATGATTAGGAATTTCAATCCTTAACCATTAAGACTTGCTATCTCACTGAATTTCCAGCCTAAATGATATAGTGAGCAGTTATTATGAAATGATTGGCCAAAGGCTTAGTAATACCCATTTGCTTTGGCCTAGTGACTAGAACAACGGCAACGTTACGTGTCGGATTGGTCAATGATCTAACTCAGCCCTCCTGCGCCAAATCATTTATGAGATGTTAAATGTAAAGCAACATTTTAGTGGAGGCTTAAGTCGCATACTGTGACAGTAGCAAGTAGGACTCTTAGAGGTGCGGTATTTGGCAATCGGTATTGTCTGCTCAACAAAAAACGTGTAGTGATGGTTGTGAGCACGTTTGGGGTATCACCCACCATGTTAAACGATTTCAGATAAACATGGTGCACAAATGTCTGTGTTGTTTTGGAAGTAGTGTTCACTTAGCATGCTGGCATCTTCTTGTTATAGTTCAGATAATCCCAATGTCAGCGACCAAAAAACAACGCCTCCAGATCCTGAAAGCCGACGAAATTGATGCTCTCTATAGTTTACCTACGCTCAGCCAAAAAGAAAGAGAAGAGTACTTCGCACTCGATAGTAAATTACTCAGCTATGTTCGGTCCCTGTCACGTTTAGAGACGCAATACTACTTTATCTTGTACTTGGGTTACTTTCGTGCCAAACCCGTTGTACCGCAGTTTGAGCTCGCTCAAGTACGTGGTGATATCCAGTACCTCAGTCAGCGCTACTTCTCAGGCAAAAAGCCGCAACAAGTCGTTCTAGCTAAAGCTACAAAATCACGCGTAATTAGCCAGGTATTAGCACAGCTGGAGTTTTCTACTTTGACGCCCACGTATTCGGCAGCGTTGCAAAGCCGGCTAGTTGATGTCGCTACGATTTTCAGCGACCCTCGATACTTATTAGATGAAGCGATCGCGTTCTTCAGTCAACACCGTATAGCCTTACCTGGTTACAGTACGCTCCAGTCACTGGTAACGACAGTACTCAGCAAAGAAAGGAAACGTATTGAAGCCATCATGTCGAGAAGTTTGTCTGTAGAAGCGGTTCAAACACTACAAAGCATCATGAAAAATAAAGGAGAGCTTAACAATTTATCTGAGTACCGCGGCTCTGCCAGAGGGTTTGCTTCTTCCGAGTTAGAACGCGAACTGAGTACACACCACACACTGCAGCGTATCTATCCAACATTAAAAGCCTTGGTCAGTTCCCTGCAGCTTTCACGAGGCAACATGATCTATTACGCCTCTTTAGTTAAACATCGTTCAGTATATAAACTTCGACGCACACCAAAGTGGCAAGGGTTGCTATATCTGGTGTGCTACCTTTATTTTCGGTACAGAGAAAATAATGACCGTTTGGTGACAGCCTTTTGTTATCGAGTTGAGAAACACCGAGAAGCCGCTCAAGCGTACGCAAGGCAGCGGGTTGCTGATGACCTAGAAGTAGTTCGTACAAAACTCAAAGAAGCTGGCAGTATATTACGATTATTTACTGACCACGACTTGGAAGACTCGGTCTCATTTGGCGAAGTACGTCAACGTGCCTTCTCCCTGCTTGAAGCTACAGATTTGAATAGAGTGAGCCAGCACTTGTGCCAAAACGAACTCGATCTGCGAGATTACCAGTGGCAGTACGTGGATCACCATGCACATAAATCAGGGAAAATGCTGCGCAAACTCTTTATCGCCATCGATATTGAGACGCTGCAGCCAACTTTAACGGATCAAATTACTGTCGCTAAGCGAGAGCTTAATCAGGGTTCGTTAATCCAGACAATCAATGAGACCCTTATCCCGCCTCGAGAGCAACCATACATTGCCCAGGAAACACCAAACCCTTTACGTTTTGAACACTACCTCTACCAGCGGATTGCGACTTATATTGAGAGTGGTCAAGTATATGTAATGGAGAGTGAAAAGAACCGCAGATTAGAAGACGACCTGATCCCTTCCGATACCTGGCGGTCGGATAAAGTATCGTTGATTGAAAAAACAGGTTTAACACGATTGGCTACACCGATATCAGAGACCTTATCCCAGCTAGAAGAACGCTTTCAGACACTGCTGAAGCGTGTCACAGCAAATATAACAGCGGATGCAAACGAGTTTGTTCGATGCCAACCTCGCTCTAATCAGTTGACTTGGAGTTTGGCAAACCGTCGTTGGAAGACCGCCATTGACAATCCAGTATACAATCAGATCCAGCACAAGGGGATCATCGAGGTAATGCGTTACGTCAGCCGTAAAACAGATTATCTTAGTGCTTTTTCTGCAATGGCATCACGGAAGAAGACCGTGAAAGCAAAAGATGAAGATCTGATTGCTTGTCTATTTGGCAATGGGGCGAACTATGGGCTGCACCATATTGCATCTGTATCTGATCGCAGCGTGGGTGCCCTTCGCGCAGTCAATGACAGTTACATCCGACCCGAGACAACACAGGTTGCTAACGACTTAATTTCTAATGCTACAGCAAAACTGCCAATCTTTAGGTACTACACCATCAATGAGCAAGCGCCATTTGGTAGTATCGATGGGCAAAAGCATGCTTGCCGGATCAATACCTTTAAAGCCCGTTTCTCAGCCAAGTACTTTCGCAAAGGGAAAGGGGTTTCCGCACTGACATTAGTGGTCAACCATGTGCCAGTAAACACGACAGTAAACGCGCCCAATGAGTATGAAGCTCATTTCGCCTTTGATCTTCTCTATAACAATAGTAGCGAGATACAGCCAAGCTCCGTGGCAACAGACACTCACGGCGTAAACAGTGTCAACTTCGCGTTATTAGACATTTTTGGCTATCAATTTGCGCCACGTTACGCACGATTTAAGCGAATTTTTGAAGGATTGTTTGATGTAAGTGTGACTCCAGAGCTGGAGATTAACCTAAAGAAGCCAATTAAGAGTAAGCTGATAGAGCAAGAATGGGACAATATTCAGCATATAGTCTGTTCGTTGAGCCGGAAATCAGCCAGTCAAAGTACAGTGGTAAAAAAGTTGGCTAATACCAAACGAAGTACTCGTACGCTTCAAGCTCTACGGGAATACGATCGGCTCATCAAGTGTATTTACGTTCTTGAGTATGTCGATAATCAAACACTCCGGCAGTTTGTTCAGCAGGCTTTGAATAGGGGTGAAGCGTATCACCAACTACGACGTGCCATAGCGTCGGTAAATGGAAACCAGTTTCGTGGTGGCCATGATTATCAAATTGAGCAATGGAATGACTGCGCTCGTCTCATAGCCAACTGCATAATCTATTACAATTCGGCTTTGCTATCAGGATTAGTGGAGCGCTTTGAAGAAAAAGGTAACCAAACGGTGGTCGATCTACTGGCCAATTTATCTCCCGTCGCATGGAGCCATATTCAGTTGGCGGGTAACTATACATTTGCCGAAGAACAGAATGCACTAAACCTTGAAGCCTTGCTGGAAGATGTCAACCCTTTATCAGAGAGGGCTTTAGGTGATGATAACGATGTTTGATAGATGACGCCTACTAAATAGTCTCATAAAATCATGACCTTAACGAGGTGCGTGGAACTTTTCGTAGAAATGGGCGCAATACCCCTGATTGGTAGATTTTCTTCAGGTCAGCCGTCACCGCTTTGTAGTCTTTCCAAGGGACGTATTTGACCGAGTTTCGCACCATGTGGACGATACAGAGCTGTATTTGCGTCTCTGGGAACGCAGTGTTGATGGCGTCAGGAAAACCTTTTAGTCCGTCAACGCAAGCGATAAGGATGTCTTTTACCCCACGGTTTTGAAGCTCTGTCAGCACGTTAAGCCAGAACTTGGCGCCTTCCGTTTCAGAGAGCCACATGCCGAGCAGTTCTTTCTGGCCTTCCATGTTGACGCCTAACGCAAGATAGACCGCTTTGTTGATGACTTGCTTGTCTTGACGCACCTTAACCACGATGCAATCGAGATAGATGATAGGGTAAATTTCGTCGAGAGGTCGCGACTGCCATTCAATCACTTGCTCGAGTACCGAGTCGGTCACCTTTGATATCAGCGTTGGCGAGACATCAGCATCATACATTTCCTTGAACGTTGCGACGATTTCACGTGTGGTCATGCCTTTCGCGTACAGGCTCAATATCTTGTCGTCCATAGATTGGAATCGAGTTTGGTGCTTGCGGACGAGTTGAGGTTCAAAGCTAGCTTCGCGGTCGCGAGGGACGTCGATATCGACCTCTCCATCATCGGTGATAATGGACTTACCCGAGTAGCCATTGCGGGAGTTGGAGCTGTTTCTAGATTGGTGTTTTTGATATCCAAGGTGCTCATCGAGTTCAGCGTTCAACGCCGTTTCAACGGTCACCTTGGTTAGCATTTTCGGAAGTCATCAAGATCAGATTCTGTCTTAATTGACTTTGCTGCCTCAGTATCGCAAACAGCTACAGGGTTATGGCATACAGGCAAGCATGGGAGGTGTCGGAGCTTGCTGGGATAATGCCTTGGCCGAGCGGTTCTTCGGAAGCTCGGGGAAAGGTCACTTAAAGCACGACTGGTTATTTAAAGTACATCAGCCAACCAGAGAGCATATGAGGGAAGATGTCTCAGCCTACATGAACACAGTCCTAGCTACCTTCCAGCAGCTTAAGAATGTGAGAATCCCGTGCCGCTCTAGTTAGAGCGCCACCAAAAGAAAAATAATGAAGGTGTTGTGGTCTGTTTCATCCCATCAAGCTAACAATAATTAATTTTAAACTCAACCCGTGAACAAACCATTACCAAATTGATGTCTTCGGATCTCAAGAAGTTATTTTAAGAGCGTTTTAATTCTCTTCGGGTTTGACACCCTGTATAAAACACATTCTCTCAATGACAGTTAAAAAAGTTGCGAATGAACTTTTCACCAGATAGGTTTTGCTCCGTAGAAGACAGGGTAATCAACTCCAACACCATGTCAATAAGTTCTTCCTTTGAGTAGCCAATACTTGGGAATTGGTAAGATCCAAAGTGAGAGAAGAAAGTGTTATCAAACCCGATGATTACCGGACGGTTATGTTGGTTGTTACCAAAACTGTCTACTGCAGCCATCGCCATTGCATCAGAGGTGCAAATTACACCACTATTTGGTTGAACAATTTCGCTTGAATTGTCGATGAGGTACTGCTTCGCCTCATTATACTTATAATTGCAATAGGCGATGTTTTTCAAAGAAATATCGTGGCGTGCAAAGTTGTCTCGGTATAAAGCCAGCCTGCGTTCTTCAACCGCAGAGCTTTGTCGTCCGGCAAGTAAATAAACTCGTTTCACGCCGGCTTGAACAGCATAATTCACCGCATCCTGAATGGCTTGCTCTTCGTCGAGCAAAACCGACCATGTATTGTCCCAGTTTTGTCCGTTAAGGTTGATCACTCTCGGAGTAAGGAACAGCTTTGGCATGTCTTTAGGTTCAATGAGATCCGAGAAAATGATTGCCGCATCCACGTGATGGACGAACGAATTATCAGTAATTGATGCAATATCCTGCTCGGTTTTGATGCGAATGAAAATTGGTAGCTTGCCTATTGATTGCAGTCCTCGAAGTAAATTGTCAAACAGCTCAAGGTCACTCAAATCACTAATGTGGTTGACCACAATGGCAACGAGTCCAGTCGTTTTACTATTCAAGCTATGAGCGAAGGGATTCATGACGTACCCAAGTTCTTCGGCGGCTTTCAACACGCGCTGCTTCTTTGTTTCAGATATGGGTTTTTTCTCTTTTGAAAAAGCCCGAGAGGCAACCGCTTTTGATACGCCGGCTCGGTCGGCTACATCCTTTAATGTAGGTAGTGTTTTAGTACTCATTCGCAAATAACCTCACGATTTTTTGCACTTTATCATAGTCTGTTACCGAGACCCACTCATCGCTACTTTCTATTCCCAAGGAGATTTGTGAGGTCTGCTGAAGCATGTTGCTAGGGCGCTTCCTCTTACCAGAAAGGTGCAGCTCAGTAATACCGGTATCAACCAGTGAGAGCGCATTGCTGTCGTTTACTCCAGAGCCCGCCATAATCGATAGGCGCCCATGAGCGACGTCGACTAACTGTTTGATCATCGCTATACCTTCTAGCGCAGTAGGCTGAAGCCCTGAAGTTAAAACTCTGTCAATCGGGTATTGGCATAGAAGCTCTAAACTCTCTATCGGGTTAGCAACCAAATCAAATGCGCGATGAAAAGTGATTCCGATACCTTGAGCGGCGGTAGTCCATCGACGCAGTGCCACCTCATTAATGGTAGCGTTGGGATTAAGCGCACCAATGACGACGCCATCAACGCCAAGCAACTTGTAGCTGAGTATTTCCTGCTCCATAAAGTGGATCTCTTCTTCACTAAAGACAAAGTCGCCATCGCGAGGGCGAATCATTACGTAAATAGGGATAGAAGAAACAGCAACAGCCTGAGTTATCAAGCCTAATGAGGGCGTTAGACCGCCCAGCGACAGAGCGCTGCACAATTCTATTCTATCGGCCCCTGCCGCGATGGAAGTGTACAGTGATTCAATGTTATCGATACAGACTTCAATTTTCATACAGCTAGCTCATTGGAACTTGTGGAAAGATAGAGAAGAGAAAAGGCCCGGGGGAAGGGCCTTTGAATTATTAGTTTACCAAGTACCCACTAGTTTAGGTGGGTTAGCATCCGCGCCCCACCATTTGTGGTAAGAGGCTTCATAAGCACCAGAATTAATGTAATCGGAAACAAACATATCCATCCAGCGTAAGTACTCGGCGTCGCCTTTTCTAACTCCAATGGCGATAGGGTCATTGGAGTGCAAGCCTGGCAGAGTTACAAGATTTGGGTTGTTAGTGGCTAGGTAATCAATCAGGGAGCTGTCTTCAATACCCGCATCTACACGGCCTTGTCGAAGCAACAATACACCGTCTGGTGCAAAGTTATCGGTGTAAACCAATTCAGCGTCTGGCACTTCACGTTTCAAAAAGGTTTCACCAGTTGAACCTCGGCCTACAACTACGCGTTTGCCCGCAAGTTCCTGCAGTGAATTAATATTCTGGTCTTTTTGATGCACAATACGAAGGCCAGCGCGTGCATAAGGAATAGAGAAATTTACCGATTTAGCACGTTCTAATGTCGCTGACATATTACCGATGACAGCATCTAGTTGGTCAGAAAACAACATTGAAACACGAGCGTCACCATGAACATCAGTGAAGCGTACTTCAACGCCAAGTTTTTGTGCTAAGCGTTTTGCTAAATCAACGTCATAACCTACTGGGTTATTCTTTTGATCACGAAACCCGATAGGTTCGCCACCGAGTGAAACGCCAATTTTAATGTAACCGCGCTCTCGAATGTCTTCGAGTTTGCCAGCGAAAACTGAGGGGGAGCTGATTACGAGTGCACTTGCCAATATGGTGGTAACCAATGCCTTAAATTTCATTGTGGTTCTCCATTTCATTTCGTTTATCCATATAGCGTCTTTCCGCTATTCTTTGTTCAGGTTTACTCATTCCAGATTTGTAAACCCAGTATTTGATGTCCTCTTCACATCCAAAATTGATGACTCGGTAGTTGTCATCTTTATCGATCGCATGAATGACAACGCCGGCTAAAAAGCCCGTTCTAAGCGAATTTAGTTCTTCAATGGCCATATCTACCGCTTGATCTAGTGAGAAGCCAAGACGCATCGCCATTACTATGGAGTAGGATGTGTTGGCTCTGATGGTCATTTCCCCAGTATGAGTGCAGGCCGCCGCACCATATCGGCTATCCGCATAAAAACCAGCGCCGACAATAGGCGAATCGCCAAGGCGTCCTGGATATTTCCATGCCCACCCTGACGTACTAGTAGCTGCATAGATACTGTCTTTACTGTCTTTAGTTAGAAATACGGTGGTATCACGGACTTTCTCTGGGTCGGTGATCATTGAATTGAGATGCGCAAGCGGACGAGTCGACATGTCAGGGTTTTCTTCGCCAGTGATTTCTTGAAGCTTCTTAAACCACACTTCTTTAGAGTCCTCTAGTAGAGGGTTAGGGCACTCAAAACCCATTTCATAAGCAAAGCGTGTCGCCCCTTCCCCCACGAGGATTTCGTGGTTCAGTTCTTCCATCACTTTTTTGGCAATGCGCGTGACGTGAAAATGATCTTTGACGGCCCCTACGGCACCTGTTCGAAGCGTGTTGCCGTCCATTACCGCACCATCAAATTCCATATCACCCAATAGGTTAGGCCAGCCACCGTAACCTACACTGCGAATTCTTGGTTCTGCTTCAACTTTTTCAATACCACAAATAACCGCATCGAGACCATTGTCGCCGCTATTAAGCATATTTACCGTGTCATCGATTCCCGGCCAAGCTTCTGAATTTGATAATACAATCATTATTTGCTATCCATTTTCTCTAAAAATCGTCTAATTCTTTCGTCTTTCTTACCGCCTTCATCGGAGAAGAAAGCGTCTTTATCCATGTCAGCTCTTACTACCCCTTCGTCGAGGAAAACAATACGATTGGAGATCTTTTTCGCGAAGGCAATTTCGTGAGTGACAAAGATTAATGTTGTGCCTGACTTTGCCAGGTCAGCGAGTACATCGAGCACCTCTGAGGTCATTTCTGGGTCAAGCGCACTAGTTACTTCGTCCAATAGCAAACACTCCGGCTTCATTGCTAGAGCGCGACAAATACCGATACGCTGTTTTTGTCCGCCAGAGAGTTGAGCTGGAAAACTCGCCTCTTTGTCGGCTAAATCAACAAGCTTTAACAGTTCTCTTGCGGTGCTTTTGGCTTGTTCCTTGCTTTGCCCTAATACTTCAATAGGTGCTAGGGTGATGTTGTCCAAAATGCTCAAATGCGGGTAAAGATTAAAGTGTTGAAACACCGTCGACACTGACGTACGGATCTTTTGTAGCTCCGTTTTGTTGGAAACCGAAAGGTCGAGGAAGGTAATGTCACCGTCATTAATTGATTCCAGCCCATTGATACAGCGCAGTAGGGTTGACTTTCCAGAGCCACTCGCACCTAAAATAGAAACTACGTCACCTTGCTCAATATTTAGGCTGACCCCTTTTAATATGTTGTTACTTCCAAAAGACTTCTTTACGTTGTTAATTGAAATCATGGGGTTCACCTTATGCTAAAGACCAAGATTGATGTTTTCGTAAGTAGAGCTCGAGCTTTCTTCCCACCTTGGAGATGGCCATCGACATGGCGAAGTAGGTCAGCCCGATGACAGGCCAAACAATAAATGGCTGCCACGTACGTTGGTTCAAAATGGCGCCTACTTTTGTAATGTCCATAACCCCTATAACGGAGACTAGTGACGTGACCTGTAGTTGGTTAACCGCGAGACCGACGAGTGGCGCAATGGCAACCAGCAATGCTTGAGGCGTAATGATCTTCTTCAAAATCACCATCTCAGAGATGCCAAACGAACGTGCAGCTTCAACCTGACCTTTATCTACCGCTGCCATTGCGGTAACAATAATGACGGAAACAAATGCAGCCGTATTGCCTGTCAGCGTGATAGTCGCGGCTAATTCCGCCGACATGTCCATAGAGAGGAAGATCGGCAGGCCAAAGTAGATCAGAAACAGCTGAACCAGAACTGGTGAGTTTTTAAGAAACTCGCTTACAAAAACAGAAAGCTGGCTCAATATAGGGAATCGATAGTGACGAGATAGCGCCAACCCTAAACCCAACAAACCGCCAAACAAGCTAGATACCAAAAACACCTTTAACGAAACACTGATTCCACTAAGCAAAACAATAAGGTCATAGGGGACAAATTCATTATCAGACATCGCTATGCTCCTACTTCAGAAAATCGATTTAGTCGCTTGTGCACTAAAGCAATAAGAATGGATAAGATGTACGTCATCACGCAGTAAAACAGTAATAAAAAGAAGTAAACTTCAAATGGCCTAAACGTTTCCGCCGCAATGATTTTTGCGGTCCCTGTAAGTTCGTTAAGTGTTACTGTCGACAAAATAGACGTGGTCAAAATTAGGTTCACGAAGATCGAACCTAGTGGTTTGATCGAATTTCGCAACGCGATGGGAAGAACGATCTTTCGATAGATAGTTAAGCGTTTTAAGCCAAAGGATTGAGCTGCTTCTATCACGTCCCGATCAACCTGCTGAACAGCCGCCCGCAGCACATCAGCACAATACGCGCCAACAGCAATAGATAGCGCCAACACTCCCGTGGCGTAGGGAACAATGAAAATACGTAGTTCAGGTAAACCATAAAAAATAAAGAACACCTGAACAATAAAGGGAATGTTCCTAAACACGTTTATGTAGATATAGCCCGTTTTAGACAGCACTTTTGACTGACTAATGGACGCAAACATCACCAGCAAACCAATACAGAAACTACCAATAATAGAAGCGACGCTAATACTAGCGGTTATCGCAAATCCATCTATAAACGAGTCTAAGTATCGATACATTATCGAAATATCAAACACGGAATATCCCTCTAATTGAAACTAGTTTCAATTTATGGGCTGCGCACTTCCTATGCAACAGAGATTGTCAGAAAGTGAAACCGGTCTCACAAAGTTAATAATTTTTTATAAATAAGTTCTGATTTTGTAAATAGATACTCAATGGGCTGTGCGAGTGGATGACGTTTCAACAAGTGATAGAGTCTAACAGGCTGGCTAAGACGATAAAGTACACGCTCCCTGAACGGCCAAAGATCATCAGCCATATCGATGACGGGCACTTATCGATAGACAATAATAGTACTGAACACTTAATTAAACCGCTGGTTTTGAATTGGTAAATAAAACTGCTTGCTCTCGAACCAAGCAAATGCGAGCGCGATGCTTTAATGTACCTTCGAAACAGAAAGCCATCATCGAGATCTTAACGCAGCAACTGTCGGGCAGGCAGGATTAGCTTAGGGAGCGACTGGATTAGCGGATTGGAGTAACCCAGTCTAGATGACCCAATTTGATTCGAGCGAACTAAGAATCCCCCTTTTGGAGAAAGGGGACATTAAGGCTCGATATAACTTACCACTTCTAAGCCAAAGCCAGACAAAGCATGATACTTCTTGTCGGACGAAGAAAGTAAGTTCATCTTGCTGACCCCAAGATCCGCCAAGATTTGCGAACCAACACCTACTTGGCGTGACGCTTGAGCTTTCTTATTCGGCTTAACATTCTGTCCAGCATCTAGCGCTTGATAATTCTTTACTCGCCCGATAGTAGATTCGCACGATTCTTGGTGGCCTAAAATCACCAAAACACCACCATCAGCACCAATTTTTTGCATTGATTTTCTAAGTGACCAACTTTGTTTGTTGTCGCGAGTCGAAAACAGCAAATCACTGAAGATATCATGCAAATGCACTCTTACGTTGGTCGGTTCGCAATTAACTTCGCCTTTAGTTAATGCATAATGCACTTGATTATCGACCGTGTCGCGATAAGTAGTCATTGAGAAGTCGCCGAACTCAGTGGGAAGTTTGCACTCCGCAATACGCTCGATGGTAGTTTCAGTTGTGTTGCGATATTCAATCAGATCCGCAATTGTGCCAAGTTTAATACCATGCTTTTCGGCAAACACCTCCAATTGAGGGCGCCTAGCCATAGTGCCATCTTCATTGAGAATTTCTACGATAACTGATGCCGGTTCGACACCCGCTAGCTTCGCTAGATCACAACCAGCTTCAGTATGTCCTGCACGAACAAGTACACCACCCTCTTTTGCCGCTAGAGGAAAAATATGACCGGGAGTGACCAAATCAGTAGGCTTGGCATCTTGCGCAACAGTCACTTGGACGGTAGTAGCGCGGTCTTCTGCTGAAATACCCGTTGTAACCCCCTGAGCCGCTTCGATAGAAACGGTAAAGGCTGTAGCCCAAGGTTCTGTTGGGTTAGAAACCATCGGGAATAGGTTGAGTGATTCACAACGTTGTTTAGTCAGAGTTAAACAAATTAAACCTCTACCATGAGTGGCCATAAAATTGATGTCTTGTGCGCTCACATGTTGCGCCGCCATCATAATATCGCCTTCGTTCTCACGATCTTCATCATCCATTAGAATGACCATTTTACCTAGGCGATAATCTTCAATAATTTCTTCAATTGTACTAATTGGCATACGGCCACCCGCTTAGTCAGTGGTAGTGTTAATGTATTCAATGCATTGCCTCAATACCGAAACAATGGTCTCCATGCTTTCTGGTGAGCGCCCTCGAATAGGAAAGGAGTCCTTTCGACGGTACATACGCAACGGCTTTTCAATGCTAAAAGGGATTTGACGCGATGCTAAAGACTGCAGAATCGACTGATAGTTTACCACCCCTTCGCCCAACACTGGAAAGGTGAACTTATCGTCATGCACTTGAACGTCTTTAACATGGAAGTGACGACAGAATGGCAATGCGACCTGCGCTTCTTCACTCGGGCTAAGATTAGGTACTAATGACACTGAGTTGCCAGGATCGAAATTCAGAGCTAGTGCCGAGTTATCGACTTCCGACAAAATTCTTACGCCATCATGCGCGCTCGCAAAAGCGTTAAAGTTATGGTCGCCGCCATTTTCGATACAGATAACACAACCTTTATCCTTGGCATATTCAGCCAATATTTTCAGGTTTTCGACAATAATGTGACGATCGGCAATAGGACCGGTACAAGTATTTAAATAAGTAACACCCAGCGTGTGCGCAAAATCGATACGTACCATAAAATCTTCGATCGCTGAGGGAGACGCCAAGTTCATTGTGCAGCCCAAAGCTTGTGTGATCAGTTGCTCTTTCTCTAGCAGTGACAACAAGTATTGGGCATGGGTGTTAGAGAACATATCGCTATCTAATCTACCTACATAGCCCTGATTAAAAGCGAATTCAACTTGGTTTACACCCAAGCTTCGAATCGTTTTTAACGATGTCTTGAGGTCATGTCCGTCAAAAATAGCCGTATTGATGGCTAGTCTTTCTAATACTTTCATAGTGTTCAACCTTTTAGCAGTTCTTTGTTTAAACTACCCACTGATACAGCAACACTTCCCAACCCAACAAAGAGATAAGAGAGAAGCCGGTAGTAAATAGGATCACTCCAGCGGTGGCTTCTTTGGCGACTTGATACCGCTCGGATAGCAAGTAGACATTCAACCCCGTCGGTAGGCTGGCCAAAATAACCAGCACTTGGGTTTCGATAACCGAGAGAGAGAAAACATACTTCGCGCATAGCAATATAAGCATTGGAAATAGAAGGATCTTGATGGCCAAAAGTAGGCCTATTTTTTCTTGAATTAGTGAGCGGAGTGAATAAAAGCTTAAGCTTGCGCCTAAGATGAATAAAATTATTGGTATTGCAGCTGCACCAATCATAGAGAACCCATCAATTAAGAGGATAGGAAGCTCAATACCCCGTGCGTTAAGCAATAACCCAAACACGATGGCCAATAAGATCGGATCAGTTGCCACATTACGGTAGTTATAAAACCCTTGCTCGCCCGAGCGAATCATTAAGATATTGACCAATGGTAAAACCAATAACAGGTTCGTCACGATCACACCCATCAAAACTAAAGTGGCTTTGGGGCCGTAAAGTGCAAGCACTAGCGGGCCCCCTACCCCAACGGCATTAGGATATAAAGCTGCGACAGCCTTGATATTGGACGAAGCCACCGTATGATTACCTTGTGTGACGAGCCATGCTTTCAGTCCCCAGAAAACAACGCCAAAGCATAAAATATAAGTAGTAAATACCGACAGTGATGGAAGGTTTTGCAGATCCGTTCGATATACCGATGAAAAAAACAAGCACGGCGCAAGATAAGTAAAAGCAAAACGTCTGACCCAATCCACTCTAGGTTTGGAAATCCCAGTGATCAAAGTGGCACACCCTAGGCCAAGAATGATCCAGCTCATTAACTTAACTTG
This sequence comes from Vibrio sp. R10-SG-ISO4, assembly GCF_059834135.1. Lineage (NCBI taxonomy): Bacteria > Pseudomonadati > Pseudomonadota > Gammaproteobacteria > Vibrionales > Vibrionaceae > Vibrio > Vibrio sp. R10-SG-ISO4. The sequence goes on along the minus strand of NZ_JCBDHJ010000021.1, from coordinate 42,372 downwards.
CTCCATACCCGCCCTTAGCTGCTTCGTTCAGCTATACTCAGTAACTCTGAGTAACCATTTGCTTCCCACGCTGTTCGACCGACGAACACACCATCGATATCAGGCTGTTCGATTAAGCCACTCGCATTGGACAAATTTACGCTACCTCCATACAACAGAATCATGCTTTGAGAGACGTCTGAACCATATTGATCAGCTAAAGCTGAACGAATGGCTTGGTGAATAATCTGCGCTTCTTCTTTAGTTGCCGGTACGCCATGTTCACCTATCGCCCAAACAGGCTCATAAGCAATCACTACTCGCACTAACGATTCAACAGGAACGTCATACAATGAAATCTTCACTTGTCGAATGACAGATTCCACTGATACCCCCCACTCTTTCTCTTGCGCGGTATCACCAACGCATACAAGTGGAGTTAAACCATGACGCAGTGCTGCATGTACTTTCAAATTGACCGTTTCGTCGGTCTCGCCAAACATGGCTCGACGCTCAGAATGACCAATTTCGACAATCGTCGCGCCACAGTCTTTCGCCATAATAGGAGACACCTCACCGGTGTATGCCCCCTCATCTTGCCAACAAATGTTCTGTACTCCGACGCGAATCGATTGCTCGCAGAGCAACTTAGACAACATTTGCACGTAAGGGAAAGGCGGGATCACGAAAGGTTGGATACGATTCGAACAACGTGTCAATGATGGCAAGACAGCAGAAGCCCAGGCTTCGGCTGCTTGCATATTTTTGTTCATTTTCCAGCTAGTGCCGACCCAGACCTTCTTCATGCGGTAACCTGCTCAGCCGCGTATTCATTCATATACTGCAGAATAAACGCCATCGACATCGCACCTGGATCTGGGTGCCCCAGCGAACGTTCTCCTAGTGTCTTTGCTTTACCTGTAGTTGCAATCATATCTTTGGTTGCTTCCACACCTTGTGCAGCAGCTTGTGCAATAGCCGGGAGCGTATCGGTTAGTGGACCAGAAAGTTGTTCTGATTTTTCGACCGCAGCCACCAATGCATCTATCATAGTTTTGTCACCCGGCTTAGCACCACCACGTTCATAAACCCCTTGTAAGCCGCCTGCTAGGAACGTAGATAACGTATCCGTATCAAGCTCTGTCGTACCTTTAATTGACTTCGCACCACTGCGGAACAAAGTACCGAAAATCGCACCGGACGCACCGCCCATGGTGGCCATCATCGTAGAGCCAATCTTCAACAGTAGTTTACTGACATCTTCCGGCTGATAATCACTGTCTAAGAGCTCAGCAACCGCTTTAAAGCCGCGCTCCATACCAATCCCATGGTCACCATCACCAATCGCTTGGTCGTATTTGGTCAATACTGGCTCACTTGCAACCATCTTTTGAGCAACATAAGCCATCATGTTTTTCGCTGTTAATGCATTCATATTTACTTCCTCAACGCAAATGATTCACAAGGTAGGTCAAATAGTGTTTTTAGCTCATCATCAAGCTTCATAAGAGTGATCGAGTAACCTGACATTTCTTGTGAAGTGCAGTAGTTCCCGACTAAAGTGTTATGTACTTTAATTCCGCGCTCGGCCAACTTAATGTGCGCACGTCGATTGGCAATAAGCAGCTCCATATAAGTTGAAGCACCAAGGTTATTGACTAGTAAGCAGACATCATCACCTGAGCGGTAAGGTAGGTCATCACAAAGTTGGTCTATCATGCGATCGACGACGTCATCTGCCGATGTCATTTTTTCGCGTGATACACCCGGCTCACCATGTAAGCCCATACCGATTTCTAACTCGTCGTCTGGCAGTTCAAAGTTGAAGGTATTGGTTTGTGGTACCGATCCCGCTGATAGGGCAACACCAATGGACCGGGTGTTATCACGAGCACGTTCTGTTACCGACACAATCTTGTCAAAGTCATCATATTGCTCAGAAGCGGCGCCTGCGATTTTCAGTACATACAAATCACCGGCTGTGCCGCGGCGCTCTTGAATTTTGTCCAACGGTGCTGAAGCAACATCATCCCAGACACGAATAGAGTGAGTTTTGATATCATCATCATCCGCTAGCTCTGCCGCGATGTCGAAATTCATATTATCGCCAGCGTAATTACCATAAATATAAATCACACCTTTACCGTTACTGACCGCTTCAGTGGTTTGTAAAATCACGTTAGGCGCTGGAGCTGCAAAGATATCGCCAAGTACCGCAGCATCCGCTAGTCCTGGACCAACATAACCGGCAAATAACGGCTCGTGCCCAGCACCACCACCAGTGACAATCGCCACTTTGTCTGATGGAAAATCTGTACGCATCGCCGCGGTAATTCCCGGTAACGCCTCCAATTTTCCATTCATCGTCGCGAGCAAACCGTCGAATTGCTCCTGAGCGACATTCATAGGGTCATTAATTAATTTTTTTGGTTTTCTCATACTCTTCCCTACCCTAGGACTGATTGTTCGCTTGATAGCTAGATGCCATACGGACTGTAAGCTTGAGCGCATTTTCCATCGCAGGTGTCGACGCGACGTTTTTACCGTATATATCAAATGCACTGCCGTGGTTTGCCGTTGCAATCGGAATTGGGATCCCGCCCTGAACAGTGACACCACGATCGAAGCCCATCATCTTTAATGCGGTTGCTCCTTGATCGTGGTACATAGACACGATTGAGTTCATGTTCTCTTTCTCCACGACCCACATCGTAGTATCGCCAGGGAAAGGTCCAAACGCTTGAATGCCCTTCTCCTTGGCTTTTTCAATCGCTGGTGCAATTACTGTGATTTCTTCATCACCAAACAGGCCTCCTTCACCGCCGTGCGGGTTAAGTGCTTGCACCGCAATACGAGGCTGTTCAAAACCTGCAGATATCAAGGTTGTGTTCATCAATTCGATGGTTTCAAGCACCGACTCTACCGTTAGGTTTTCCACCACATTTTTAAATGGAATGTGCGATGTCACGCGGCCAGCCCAGATGTCATCTACCACATTCACTTCACAGCCAAAGCCGTGGAAATCCGTCAATTCTGCAAACCATGACAGCTCGTCTCGATGTGCTAGCCCTGCCATGTTCATCGCTTGCTTATTCAATGGTGCGAAGCAGATACCATGCGTTTTGTTGGCTAACGTCAGATCAACAGCAATCTTCAACGTTTCAAGAACATAAGTACCACCTTGCGGCGTGGCTTGTCCGTATTCTATCGGCTCCTCGTGAGAGCTTGAGAACCTCAACAACACCGGCTTACTAGGTTGAAAATCAGCTTGTTCAAAATTATCAACTACATCGTAATCAAACGATACTTGCGCGATGTCCATGCCTTTGCGCAATTCATACTCATCGGCAATGATCAGAATATTCGCTTGCTGGCGGTTTGCTTCCTTAGCCAATACTTTTACTGCTACTTCAGGGCCTATACCTGAAGGGTCGCCGAGAACAAGTGCAATAGTAGGTTTAGTCATTTCTCAAATCCTTGAAGTTATTTATACATGTAGTCAACAAAGCCAACAGACATTGCTGGAACGTAGGTCGCAAGCATAAGCACTGCGAACAACACACCAATAAATAGAATATTCACTTTAGTTACTTGCCAAATGTCACGTTTAGCTATCGAACATGCGGTAATCAACACACTGGCAACCGGAGGCGTTTGCTGACCAATCGAGATGTTAAGAGCAAGCATGATGCCGAAGTGAATTGGGTCGATACCCAGTTCATGAATTAGCGGTAATACAATGGGAACCGTTAAGATGATCGCTGCTGCACCGTGTAGGAATACACCTACAACCAACAACATGAGGTTTAGCATCATCAGCACAACGTATTTGTTTTCTGAAATGCTAAGAATCCCAGCCGCCATTGCTTGTGGTACTTCTTGCTCAGTTAGGAACAAACCAAGCACTGCTGATGTCGCCACTAAGAGCATCACTACTGAAGTGCCAGTCACACCTTCCATCATCGCTTTGTAAAACAGCTTTAGGTTCATTTCCCGATAGATGAAAACACTAATAACAATCGCGAGTAGAACAGCAATACCCGCAGCTTCGGTTGCGGTCATAAACCCAGAAAGAATGCCGCCTAGAATGGCGAATGGCAGAGTCAAAGCCCAGAACGCATCTTTAAATGCAACCCATAATTTTCGTAAACTGAAAGACTCCTCACGAGGTAAATTGTATTTGACTGCGTAGTAATAACAGACCGCAAACATACCCGCCGCACCCAGTAGGCCAGAGATAATACCGGCGACAAATAGCTGCGAGATGGACACGTCTGCCATCGCACCGTAAATAATCATAGGTAAAGAAGGTGGGATGATTACAGCGAGCGAGGCAGAAGAAGATGTGACTGCCGCCGAGAAACTGGCGGAATATCCACGCTTTTTCATTGCAGGAATCAAGATCGAACCCAAGGCTGCAACGTCGGCTACAGCAGAGCCCGAGATCTCAGCGAAGATCATCGATACACCCACATTCACCATTGAAAGTCCACCTCGGACAAAGCCCACAATCGCGTTAACAAAATTGATCAAGCGCAGCGAAATACCACCCGTATTCATCAATGCACCAGCAAAGACAAACAATGGAATAGACAACAGGGTAAATTTTGAGCCACCTTCAAACATAGCCAAAGCCGCGTTATAGATAGCATCGATACCCGATGTCGCTACCATACCAATCAGAGCTACAGCACCAATAGCTATACCAATTGGGACATTGATCATGACTAAGCCGATTAAACAAAATAGTACAACTAGCGCGCTCATTTCACTGCCTCCATGGCTTCAGCCATATCTTTTTTCGCATCTTTGATGGCTTCTCTGATCTCTTCATTTTCTTGGTTAGAACCAAGACGAATCCACGCCCACGCTTTGGGGAGAGAGCACAGTTGAGCCACAATAAACAGCACCGCACCAATTGGTAGCGCTGATTGAGCAAAGGCCAAAGGGATAAAATCTAGGCTGGTCAGTGTCTCGTCACCAAAGATTTGTAAGATGTAGTAACTAGCCCAAGCAATGACGGCGAAGAACGCAATAACAATGAATTCACTCAGTAGGAAAACGGCTTTGCGCATACCAAGCGTCATATTAGCCACTAACCCTCCAAACCCCATATGAGAACGTTTTAGTGCACATAGAGCGGAGCCATAAAAGGTTAGCCAAGCCAAAAGAATGGCCGACACTTCGTCGTACCAATAAAGAGAAGCGCCGCTAAATCGTGAAAAAACAGCGACAATAATTATGGTACTTAACGCGATGAGTATCGTCATCGAAATCGCGATAAGCACTTTTTCTAAAACATGTGAAATTGTATTTATGCTAGCTAAAAAAGACATCGTAAGCCCTCGCAACATGTGACAGCTAGACTGCACCCAACGGTGCAGCCGTTAGAGATAAACGTTATGGCGTTTAACTTAGTTACTTGCCGTCATAACTTTATCTAACATCACCTTGCCGTTATTTACATTTTTCACGAAGTCGTCGTAAATTGGTTGACTTGCGCTGACAAAGGCATCGCGATTTGCAATGTTGAGCTTCATACCACCTTCAACAAGTTTGTCTCTTAACTCTGTCTCAAGTTTTGTCGCTTCTTGGTAGCCCCATTGCTGCGCTTGTTTCGCTGAGCTTTCTAAGATGGCACGAACATCATCAGGAAACTTACCGTAGTGCCGCGCGCCTGCAGTTAGGTATGCCGGTGTATACACGTGGTTTGTCACACTTAGGTAACCCTGTACTTCATGCAGTTTTGCCGCGTAAATGTTGGTGTATGGGTTTTCTTGCCCATCGATAACACCTGTTTGTAAACCGATGAATACTTCACTGAAGCTCATTGGCGTTGGATTAGCTCCCCAGTTTTTGAACATTTTCACGCGCCAAGAGCTGTTTGGTGTTCGAACTTTCAGACCTTGTAAATCTTCTGGTGTATTAATTGGACGTTTCGCATTAGTAATATTGCGAAAGCCGTTTTCCCAAAAGCCTATGACTTTGTAGCCTTTTTTCTCAGCGGCCGGCGCAATATATGGCCAGAAGACGTCTTTCTCTATCTTTGCAACGTGTTCACGGTCAGACACAAGGAATGGCAGTTCAAACAGGGCCATTTCTGAAACGTGAGTTGGCAGCGTTGATGTTAGTAGTGCCAAATCTACTGTGCCCAATTTCAGTTTTTGCTGAACGTCTTTGTCTTTACCTAACTGAGCCGCACCGAAGAACTTCAAGTTGTAATCGATGCCTTGTTTCTTAAACTCTTCGTTCGCAACTTCGGTGAAATATTGAGTTGTGTTGTACTGGAGTGACCCGACTTGAGCACTTGTTGCCACTTTCAGATCTGTTGCAAATGCATTAGTCGATAGTAGGGTTGTGATTGCCGTTGTAGTCAGAGTAAGTTTGATATTATTCATTTTTATTTCCACGTTATTCCGTTAAACATTGAAGCAAAATTAGCTTATAAACTCTTTCTCTATCTCCTTAATTCTATTTACTTTTTTGGTTGAAGGACCATCAGAAAACTCAGAATCTAGCCATGTATCCAAAATAGACTTAGCTAGCTCATGACCGATGACTCGAGATCCCATTGTGATAATTTGAGCATCGTTACTTTTTCGAGCTCGCTCTGCTGAAAAAGTATCGTGACACAGAGCAGCCCGTATACCCGGGACTTTGTTCGCCACAATTGATACACCTATACCCGTACCACAGAGAATGATTCCGCGTTGGTGTTTACCTTTACTGACAGCAACACTGACTGCCTTTGCTATATCTGGGTAAAGCTCTGCACTTTGTTGGTCTACCCCATAATCGACAAATTCAATACCTTTCGAAGCCAAATGCGATTTCAGGCACTCTTTCAATTCAATCGCCGCATCATCACAACCTATCGCTATCATGTTTCCTCCTGTTCATATGACCACGAACTTTACAAATGACCTTAATCATATATACAGAAAAACAACATATGAACATTTTTCAAGTGGGACGTGGATCACCAAATATATACATATTGATAACAATTACGTGATCAATATGAAACTAAGCATTTTAACTTGAAAACAATCACCCCCAACAAACCCTCCACAAAAATACAATTAAAAAACATAGTCTTAACTAAAAAACCTCCTAACAACCATCGTAACTATGGCTCCCCCCCCACTCGTGAACGCAAAAATACAATACGACTTGACTGAATTACGATGCACATAGCAATTAACATTTGATCTATACCCATTGCTCATTTTTTGTTTTGCATGATGAACATTTGAAATGTAACCTTAACAAATGAACGGTCATCAACATTTTTTATAAGGACATATACATGGATGAACTAGGCTTCGCTCTCGTACAAGTAACCGAACGTGCTGCTTTAGCAGGCTATCAGTGGCTTGGTAGAGGAAACAAAGAGAAAGCAGACGCGGCAGCTGTAGAAGCAATGCGATTACAACTGAATCGAACTCAGGTCGACGCAACCATTGTGATTGGTGAGGGAGAAATCGATGAAGCACCAATGCTATACATCGGTGAGCGACTCGGTTCGGGTGGTGTTGAGATTGATATTGCAGTTGATCCCATCGAAGGTACACGCATGACAGCCATGGGACAATCTAACGCGCTTGCAGTACTTGCTGCAGCAAAGAAAGGTACACTCCTCCAAGCTCCAGACATGTACATGGAAAAACTCGTTGTTGGTCCTCGAGCAAGACACGCCATCGACTTAACACTCGAGCTCACAGAAAACCTGAAGAATATCGCACAAGCACTCAACAAACCTATTAATGAATTAGTGGTCGCGACATTAGCAAAGCCGAGACACAACCTTGCCATTAAGGAGATGCAAAACCTTGGCGTAAGAGTTTATGCCTTTCCTGATGGCGATGTTGCAGCGTCACTACTCACTTGTTTGGAACAAAGTGAAGTTGATGTCATGTACTGTATTGGCGGTGCACCAGAAGGTGTTGTCAGTGCCGCAGTCATTCGTGCAATGGGTGGAAATATGCAAGCGCGCTTGCTTCCACGCGATCAGGTCAAAGGACAAGACCAGCACACTATCGCGTTAGCAAAAGTAGAGCTTCAGCGCTGTGCGGAAATGAATGTTACGCCAAATACCGTATTACAACTGAATCAACTAGCAAAAAGTTCCGAGGTGATATTCGTGGCAACCGGGATCACGACTGGCGACGTCCTTAATGGTGTTCAAAAACAGGGCCAATCACTCACTACCGAGACTCTACTGATACAAGGCAAGTCAAAAAAGATTAGAATGGTTAAGTCCACTCATGATTCACACCTACTTGAAAGTGAACTAGAACCGGTCGCGACATAAACAAGAGCCGCATTAAGCGGCCATTTCACAAGGAACATCATGGAACTGAATAATATAGAACAGACGGAAGAGACTAACCTACTCACCGAAATTTCTGTTGCGTATTACCAAGACGGCGCCACTCAGGAAGAGATTTCAAAGCGTTTTGGCCTATCTCGAGTCAAAATTGGTCGCTTACTGAAACGTGCAAGGGACCAAGGTATTGTCGAAATTAAAGTAAAATACCACCCTGTATTTGGTGCCAAACTAGAAGAACAGCTTAAAGAACGTTTTGGTCTCAAACGAGCGCTGATCGCTCTTGACCAACCAACAGAGAACGAACAACGAGCACTACTCGCCGGAGTAGTATCGACATATCTATCCACGACTCTAAAAGACGGAATGGTCGTCTCCGTAGGACAAGGAAGAAATGTTTCTGCAGTATCAGAACACACTGGTATTGTGAACCCCAAAAAGTGTACTTTTGTATCAAGTATCGGCGGGATTCACCCTCGCGGAGGCATCCTCAATGCCGACCATATTTCGCGTCGCTTCGCTAAGACTTTCGACGGGGTTAGTGAAACACTGTATGCGCCAGCGTATATACGCAACCCTGAGTTACGTAGTGCACTAATGGAGGATGAAACGGTACAGCAAACTATGGACATTGCTCGTAAAGCAGATGTCGCGTTAGTTGGTATCGGTGATTTGAACGAAAGTAGCTACATGGTCAACCTAGGCTGGTTCTCGGTACAAGAAATGGTTGAGGCACGTATTCAGCAAGGTGTAGTCGGAGAAGTTGGGGGTTATGATTTTTACGACATCAAAGGGGAAGTTCAGGACACAAAAATGAGTAATCGTGTCATTGGCTTAACCATTGCTGACTACCAAAAAATCCCTCAGGTTATCGCCATAGCCGCAGAAAGCAGCAAGCCATTGTCGATTGTTGGAGCTCTTCGTACCGGAGCCATTGATATACTAGCAACGAGCGTTGCCAACGCGATTACCATCCTAAATTTGGACGCTCAGAGATAAAAGTGTTCAGGCTCGGCTCGATTTTTTAACTACCACCCCCCTATAGGGGGGTGGTAGTTAAAACTAATCGAAATGCTTAATCAACCTTGTTTAGGCGTTGATTTCTTGTCTTGTGGTTCAAACTCAGCGTTGCTCGACTCTTTGCGAAGGTCACTATCCTTCGCAAAATTACTTACGCCGGTATTTTTCGCGGTGACTGCTAAATAGTCTAAGTTGTCGCTACAAAGAGAGACTAACTTAGCCAAATCTGATAGCTCTTCACCCTTGATGTAGTAAAGCTGATCAAACAGCGCATCGACCTCACTATATAGGTTTTCTACTCCAGTTTTAGAGTAACTTTGACCCGCATCGGCGATCTTTTTATGCATTTGTTGTTTGATCGTTTCTCTTGTCGGTAATGAACCCAGCAAGAGAGCGATAAAGATAAACCCATGATTGTTACTGCTATCATTGTCATCTTTACTTCTCAGGAGCAATAGGCCTAAAAATAGCCACGCAGCATCCGATATCTCTATGTTGTTACCATTAAGATCGGCTCTTCTTTTTTGAAACTGAGTAATTCTGGATAAATCCGTTGCAAAATGTTCAAACAAGTTTTTAGCGCGAAGCTCGATAAGCCCAATACCAAAGTTACGTTCACTATGATTAAGGCCTTCAATCACATTGTAGAAGTGCTCATCGTGCTTGATGATGTTTACCACACTGTCTTGAGCTTGTTGGCTGTTAAAGAATTCACTGATTAAGTAAGCGCTGTTACCAGTTTCTACCTGATTGTTGTTCTTATTAGCACTCAAAATTGCAGCGCGAAACACCGAATCTCTGAAGGCTTCTTCGATAACCTCTATCAATGTTTCAACTTTTTTTTCTAGGTTACATTGAAGGCCCTCTTCTAAAGACTTTCTCTGCTTTGTTGCGGCATCTTTAGACTCTGCGGTTTCATTTACCATGGAGATGGAGTTTCGCAAATACTCTGGCATCCTTGAAGGCAATAATTGTTTAGTGTAGAGGTCTTCTGCGTGCAACAACACCGCCGCGCTGGCCCGCTTAGCATCAAACACAGCGCGAGTGAGTCTAGAGTTCAGATCAGATATTCGTTCAACCTGACTTGCCAACAAAGCAACGTGTTCTCTTATAGAATCGTTTTGTTGAATATTTGCCGCCAGTCCCGCAATGCGAATTGCAACCAATGCGCCAGCGAAACCGAGAGCCCATCCGCCAAGCGCATCAAACAAACCGGTATTCTCTTGAGTAAGATACTCAGTTGAGAGTTCCACCGGAAGTAAATTCCATTTTACGATGCCCCAAAACAGTAAAAAGGTAATTGAGCCAAACAACAGCGTTGAAATCGCCAAATGACTAGTATGGCTTGTGCATATGATGCGCCAAGCTTGAGATGATTTATTACTCGCCATTAGTCGACCACTCCCTCTGACTCATCGTCAGACTCACTCAATATTTTCTCTATCGCCTCCCGTTGCTCACTGTTTAAGCTTTTCAATTTGTCTTTGATGTTTTCTACCCATTTAGCGTTGTCAACTTTGTCTGTATAGTCTTTCTGAAGACGATGTAAGTTCGCTGCTGCCGCTTTCGGATCGCGCAAAGCCAAACCAAACAACTCTTCATCGGTATCTTCTACAAACGTATAAATAAAAGTCATCAAACGCTTAATTTGACTCTGATGGACACCACCGTCACCCAATGGAATATCTAAGGAAATAGTCAGTTCGCCATCGCTAGGATCTAGGCTCATTGCCAAAAATTTGTATTCAAATTGGCACCACACCGCCATAGAGGCAATCAGACTGTAGTCAGTTTTTTCTAGATCATATTGGTAGAGAAACGGCGTTTTAACCCTTAATAAATCGCTACTCGAATAGTCCACTACTATCCTTAAGTTATGATCACCAGAGCTATTCGCATATTTTGAGGTAACAATACCAGTAATAAACCGACTTGTGTCTTTGTCGTGTCGGTATTTCCAGTCATTCTCCTCAAAACACGCCTCTATTATCGCTTTAACATCGTGCTGCACTTCTACTGGCGCTTTATCAGTCTCTGTCTCATTTTCAGTTGATGCTTGATCACTTTCTAGCTCCGCTACAGCACTTCTTACCAGTTTGTCTAACAATACTTCTGATTTCGAAATCCAACTGTCTAGTTCAGAGCTGAGCGCTTCTGCCGTCACTTGTTCACTGCTAAGAAATACACCAAAGCCATCCTCATCGATAAGCATGTTCATACCCGTGCTATCATCTGTGAGGTTAATTTTCTGTTGGTTTTTGTTTTTAAGTAGCTTTCTCGCTAGACCGACAAATTGTTCGTTACGGTATAGATTAAAACAAAGGTGCAGAACTGATTCGTTACCAAAAATGTTAATCGCCAACGGCAGTCCATCGGGTTCATCGCGAACAATGCCGTTTTCACCTTCTGCGGCGAACCATTGCTCAGACTGGTGTGCGTACTGCTCCAATGCATTTTTATACTTTTCAATTAAGCTCATTTTTACTCCATGTAATCGTTGTTTTGATGGTGTTTATCTAGCCAAAACCGTCTAGTCTCGCTTTCGTAGTAGCCTTGGACGGTTAGAGACGGACTTCTTTCACTACCTAGCGAGCAGTTTATTCAGCAACTGAGTGATCCCTTCACCTAAAATTGACTCTTTGTCGTACAGTTCATAAGCAAGCGTATCTAAAATTGCACGGTGCTCAGTTAAGCGTTGAGTCACAGAGATCTCAGCGTTACCTATCCAGGTTTGCACGGCATTTTGTGCGTGCAATAGAAGCTCACTTTCTTCAAATTTGGTTAGCATAGGAATGTTGATTGACCCAACAGTGCTATCTAACCCTCCTTCATAAATGGCATGCATGGCAAGCTGAGTGGCTTTACTAATATCATTGCTTGCCCCTGTGCTCACATCCAAATCGTTGTTCGCATGCAACTTTTCGGCAACCTTGCCCGCCAACAACACTTCTAGTTGCAACTCAATGGTTCTCTTGGAGTAGCCTTCATATTTTTCTTGCGGACGCTGTGCAACAAACCCCAAAGCATGATTTCTTGGCTCAATGGTGACGAAATCAATTTCCTGTGTCGGAAACAAAAGTGCCACTGCTAATAGGTGTCCGGCTTCGTGATATGCAGTGCGTAATTTTTCTTTGTCGCTCAAGATAATATTTTCGCTTGGCGTACCATAGCTCACTCTAACCATGGTTTTTAATAGAAGCGCAATATCTAGGGTTATCTCTTTCCCGACAGCCTCGTAAAGTACCTCTCGAAATACCTGATCAATGGCGGCTGAAGAGAGACCGCGTGAAGCAGCAACCAAATCATTGAGCTCTGACTCGCTCACGGTGAGAAAATGATTCTTTGCAAAGCGTCTAAAAAAGGTTCTGCGCGCTGAGGCATTGGGAAGATCACAATAGATAACTTCATCAAATCGACCAGGCCGAACTAGCGCGCTATCAAGGTGTTCAGGATGGTTTGTGGCTGCCATAACAAACACGTCATCGTTTGTCCCAACACCGTCCAACTCGGTTAGTAGTGCATTTACCGTGAGGTTTCTATCCCTTGCTGCGCCTTCCCCACTCGAACTTCGTTTTGCTGCAATGGCGTCGATTTCATCAATAAAAACAAACGACGGTGCGTACTTTCTTGCTGTTTTGAATAGGCGCTTGATGTTGTCAGTGGTGCCGCCTGCATTCGAGCTCGACAACTCAGCTGCGGAAACCATAAAAAATGGCAACTCACTCTCGCCCGCAAAAGCTTTTGCTAGAAAGGTTTTTCCCGTTCCAGGAGGGCCTGATAATAAAAAACCCGTTGGTTTTTTAATACCGACTTGACTCAGTTTCTCCGGTGACTTGATCCAAGTGATTACATCACTCAAGCGTTTTTTTGCGCGATCCAGACCTATAACATCCCTAATACGTGTCGTGGGAAGCGTCATACTAAACAAATCATTGCCGGCTATATCTGTACCCGAAACGACCCTATCAATACTATCAACCACAAATTCAACTGCGAACTCATGACCCGCCTTTGTAAGTTCACAATGATAGCTGATGGACTCCCTGCGGTTCACAACCCGATTTAACATCTTTTCGGTACGCAAGAAAAAACGCACTCGAGATAGCATAGAGTCAAAAGTTCGAACGTTCACTTTACAATGCTCAAACTGCCCAGTATCGATCATATCATCGATACTTATATCAAAATGCTCCCTCACTGCATGGTGTGATGTAACTTTATTGATAGGCTGTTCGGAATTAATTTGAAAGGTAAAGAGGCGTATTTTTTTTGAGCCAATATATCGCTCTATAACGTCATGCAAAGTTGAGCCATGTTTGCTAACAGTGTCGATGTCGATAAGTAAAGCGTCAGGGAGTCGTTTTTCAAGTGCCATAGGTAAGTCTTCCCACCTTGAGCACAAAGAGATATCGGTTTCATCGACTTTCATTGCAAGTTTGTCAAATATGCGCTGATCATCGTCCAGAAGTAACAGATTGCATGGCGGTTGATTATCACGCTGGGCACTCACGCGAAAGGTAATGTCCCTTTGAGTGCTGTTATTTATTCCTTCCATTCCGCCCTCTGATGAAGAGAGCGCCGTTACCATTTTAGATAGAACTTCTGCCTGCAGTTTGTTGACTTGTGACTTTAACCTGCGCACGCTAATGTCTGGGCTTAAAGATTTAAGCAAGAACGCAGAAAACCCCTCGGACCATTCAAATGTCACACCGTAACCAGCCTGAGCATTATGCTTCAGCTCTCGCTCGGCCAGATTGATTAGATGGTTGGATGTCAACTCATTGAAAATGATCGCATAGCCTTTGGCTAGTCGGTTAACAAATTCAGGCGACAGTTTCACCTTATTGGAAGGGTTGTGTGAACTTCGGAGTATGTCGAACACGCTGACTGAGTGCCCTGCCCTATTGTTGCTCACAACGTCCTGGCCTAGGTTTGTCGTAAACACAACAATACACTGGCTGAAATCGACTTCTTCTTGACTAGTCTGATCTTTAATTTTACCACTATCTAACACTGACAGAAGCGATTGCAACACGCTTGAGTGCGCTTTTTCTATTTCATCAAACAGCAAAATTTGTCGTGGCTTCGTTCTTACTAGGTTCGTTAACTCCCCCAAGTTCGCATCAGCATATTGTATGCCCGAGCCAAACAGTTTGGTGCTGTCGCGCTGGTCTGAATAATGCTCCATATTGAAAACATTGAAATCGTATCCGCACAGTTCATGCTTTTGTACTTGCTCAAACAACTGTTTGGCAAGATAAGTTTTACCAACTCCTGAAGGGCCAACAAACGTGTAAATAAGCCGTGGGCCAATCTGAGAACGCAAGCTCGAAGCCACATAGCCCCGGCATAATTGATCTAAGGCACCATCCTGACCTATAACAGATTGTGACAAGCCGTGCTGGATCTGCTGCGCAGTCAGGGCGCGAGAAACAATGCTGCTTGCATCTTGGTTGAGCTTGACTAGGTTTTCTAGAGCCCTATGATCAATACCAGACAACCCCTCTATGATATCAACAGGGTTTAACTTACCCTTATCGTAACCGGCCCATAAGAGACTCTTTAGCTCCTCTGACAAACGTAGTTTGGGGATCAAATGTTTGGTGTCTTGATGCCAAGTGGTTGATGGCTCGCCATAACGCCGAGTCTCTGCTACTTGAAACAAGTTATCTCTCAATATATGGACGTCTTTACTAAAGCGCAATTGATACGGTTGACAGCCAAACTCTTGGGCAAGCGATGCTAAATACTCGACTTGAGTGAGCATTGCCGAAAGTAAATGTTCGATATCCGCCCGAATAGTGACATTACTCTTGTCCTTGAGAGCCTCTAAAGAGAGGTCTAAATCTCTAACTAAACAATCGGCCGTGGCTAATAATGTGATTTCTTCAATTAGTTGCTTGCTATCTTTGTCAACACGCCGATATAGAGACTCAGGGCTGAGGTTACTTTCAAAATCAATCAATTCTTTCAAGAGAATGCTTTTCCTAAATTTTTACCAGGCTGCCAACAGAGAGTAGTTACAAGTGTCAGCGCTTCTGCCGTCTGAGTATGAAACTAAAGATACACAGCCCTCGCCCAACGAGTTTTCTACTTGCGCGATATACTCTTTAACTCGTTGTTCATTGGGGATTCGCAAATGATGTAACATCAAAATAGCGGCACGAGGTGAGCTATTGGACTTTACTCCTGCCGCTATCACTGTTTCATTTAGAGACCAAATAGGAGAGCAACCACTTAGCAAGCAGTCCGCATCGAGAATGTCAAAATTATGGCTATGGTATGAAGCCCAGCATAGCTCAGCGATAGAGTCGTGAAGAATTTCTTCAGGTATGGTTTTAGTGGCAAAGAAAAGTGAAATCCTAAACTTCTGTTCAAGACCATCGAGGACGTCAGAGGCAAGGTCCGCTCTATCACAGCAAACGAGTAAGACATCCATTACATTGGTTTCTCGCGTTAACAATGCGTTTAGAGCATCTATATCGCTGTCCACTACTATCGCATACTCAACTTGCGGCCAAGTGGTTTTATCATCCACTACTATATAGAAACGCATCTCATCGTTGGATTCCATTTCAGGAATAGGTTCAAACATGATTCACTCACCACATGATGTTGATTGACCTGAAGTCGTGATAGAACAGAACTAAAGCTAGCTCTTCGATCTATTTTGTTCGGTGATGATTACACCAACAAAAAAGAGCCAATCATACCAAACTAGTGGAATACTGTTGCCATGTCGATGACTTTATTAATTTTTCTCTATTTCCTTGGCAAAAATTACCGATTGAATGCGCTTAAAAATCTAGATAGCCAAAATACGTAAGCACCAGTTCTCTGATAAGCACGCTAAACTGCTTACGTAGATGTCCTATGAAGCGTTTAGCAATAAAAAGTGTCAATCGCTGTTGTTCACCGGCGTATTTTCTTAGTGGTGGGCCGCCAATATTGGCCTTGAGTACCTGCTCATACATTTTCGCTTACGAAGACCTTGCTATTTATTTATTGTGAATTGAAAAGTTTGCTTCAATAAAGGCAGTACCTGTGCCGTTCTACCAATAGGTTCCGTGTTTAAAAAACGCCTTGGATCAATACTCACAAATCCCCAAAACTGTAAAAATCGCTCAATAAACCGAGATTCGATGAGCATGCTTAGGTTTCTTTCCGGCGAGAAGTAATTATCTACTGGGAAACCCTGTAGTAAATCAGGGAAAGCTGTCATCACTTCGTCTACCAGTTGATCCACCTTGTTGTGGCTTTGAATGCGCCACAACATAAACAGCCAAAAGGTTCGTAAGTCGGCATCATACTCAAAACCGTCCAAATAGCCCCAATTATATTTGCTGATGGCGGCCTCTAACATAGGTTTGAAAAAGGTCTGTATGCCTAGCGCTTGATACTGCTTTTGCGCTGATTTTTTTACATGGTAGCGACCGCTTCGCCGATAAATAATGCCACTAATTTCGGCGAGCACTCGGGTATAGTGCAAGGCATTGAATTTGTCTTCGTTGCTGCCCGCAAACTCGCTGATACTTATATCACGTTCGAATTGAGCAACGGCAAACTCCGGCAATAACTCACTAGCCTGTTTGACTAATTTAGTTGGTAAGTTGCCTTTACTCGTGGCTTTGAAGGAGCCTTCTTGCGCAATAGCTTCATCAAGAATGAGGGCTAAATAGCGCATCACCGGGCTGGCAGAAAGAGAGTCGGGTGTGCTGATTGTCACCCACTTTAATTCGTCGAAAGGCGCATAAAGCCAATTGGCCATTTGCGTTGGCGTCACACCACAAAAATCAGGATGAGGTTGATTATTGCGATGGTGCGCTTTGTGCTGCAAGGCTGCGTTTAGTTCATCAATGCTTAAACTTGGGTTCATTGCCAGCATGGTTTCAACATCATCGAAGATTTGGGCATGTTGCTTGGAAACGCTACTCATACAACAACGTTTAAATTTTTTACCACTGCCGCAATGACAAGGATCGTTTCGGCCGTGCTTCATTATTGTCCCTTCTTATTTTTATAGAACAACGCTGCATTCTCTTGTTTGCGCTGATCCAATGTCTTAACAATTGCAGACATTGTTGTCTTACTGATCTCTTGTTGCTGTGCAAGATAAGTAAATTGGCTGATGGCTTCTTCGACTTCTTCAATGACTTGCTTTGCCTCATGCCAACTCCCATAGCCAGCACTGGTAGCAAGTTTTTGCATCACCTTAAGCGGTGGCGCTTTGCCATAACCGCCGAAAGCAGTGGCGTGTTCGTTGAATGGATGTGGGCTATAGGTAACATCGTAAAAAGGTGCAGGATCCCATTGACCTTCATCCGTTTGCAAAAACGCCCAATTTTTACTGTGGTCGTCTTGATTAGACGACAGCAGGTTAAAAATGGCGCGACGAAATTGCAGCTGCCCAGCCGCGGGGGATTTACACAACTGACGGCTGGCTTTAATCAAGTCAATATAATCTAAACTTGGCGTTCGAAAGTCTGCATCCAGCAGCCCGCAAGCGCTGTGCATATGCAAGCGACCTGCACTGCGCTTGCTGCCTAAGTCGGTCGGTTCCGTGACATAATCAAAACGCTTAAGCGCTAACCAAGCAGACGCACCGCTTGTAGGTGGTGCTTCAATGAGTTGCCATTGCGGCGGTTGACACTTAGCAAGTTCTGCCATTTGTAAATAAACCGCCTCACACAAACCTTCTTCATGACCGAGTGCAAGATTCTTCGAGGTAAATTTAATCAGCCAAGCCTCATCTCCAGGCTGAGCAAAGGTTCGACAATACTGAGTTTCCCCAGCAGGAATATAAATCTGCGCCTTAGGCCTTGCCCCCCCCGAACTACCACCGGCAACTAATGCGGCCAACACCTGTTGCGTATGCCCATCTAACTCATCGTGATTATCATCCATATAATCTGACATCGAAGAATCGAACAGCGTTTGTGCTTCCAAGCCTAACGTCGCTAAATCAATTTCCGAGTTCGTCGTGGCTGAAAACTCAGACACCGGAGAAAAAGACAATGCTCCCATGCCTTTATCACCAACAAAGGCCAGTCTATCCATCGCCGTTAATTGATTAGGCAGGATATCCTTTTGCCGGAAAATACGATCTTGTAACAACATGCCCCAGCCATCGGGCAAACAATCTCCAAATACGCCATGTACACCTTGGTGCGGCGCTTTAGGTGCGGCTTGAACTTGCGTACTCGACAGCAAGGTAAACGGTGATAAATTGCCAAACTGCTGCAAATAACGATCTGCATACTGAAAAAAGACGCCTTGTCGATTCTGCGCCAAGACTCCAACAGAGATCTGCTCACCTGAGCTTAGCGTACGAATTACAGTGAGTTTTTGAATGGGTTTAAAACTCATCTTTTAGCACCTCATCAATACTCGTGGGCATAGCAGCGCGTTCTTTGCTAGGTTGTGTGAGCTGATAAAGCCTATCTAGCGAATCAAGGGTCTGCCATAGCAACAGCAATTGGCGAAATGAAATTTGCCCGGTCAGCTCAAATTTCTTAATGGTGGCCGCAGGTACGCAGCTTCGCTCAGCAAGCGCCGCTCGTGACAGCTTTGCCTGCCTGCGTAACTCACGTAAATAAGCCGCATAGGCTTGGCTTACATCGGTATCATCAAGTAAGGTAAAGTTCATCCGCAAAGACCAAGTAGATACAGTTATATCCATTATATCGAAATAAAACAGAAATTGGACACTATAATATCCATAAGTGCGTAGGATGTTGAACAATCACTCGATAAAGCCCTTCAAACTGCTATTTTTAGCAATTTCGCCGTAAACCATCGCCCGATGAGGGCGGGGATATAAGGCGTAGACGCGATAGCGTCTTAATCTGGGGTCGATTGACTTTCCACATAAGCTTTTAATGTTTCAATAGTCGCACCGCCAGCAGTGCAAGCAAAGTATTAACGATACTATAGGGCGGAGCTTTTGCACTAATGCCGTTCACTTAAGGTGAACGGCATTGTTTTTTCTAGGGTATCGGCTTGGTTTTTTCTGAACGACTCTAGGGAAGGATCTTTCTCGGCTAGGTTCTCGTATTAAACTCTCACTCATTGAGTAGAAGTTTTGGAGTTGCCTCGGGATTGCTCCTGGTGACGAGTATGGAAGTCCCAATATCAGGCACATGATCTAAGATCAACTCAGGTAAAACAACCCCCATTGTCCCCACCATATTTTGTTGATGCTATCGCATCAATCGCCTTATTCTATTTCAGTAACTCTCTGCTCAACAAACGCGATAATGTCATCATAGAGCTCTGTAGGCAGGCGGCTAAGTTCGATTTTTAGTCCGCGCTTATCACTACTGCGAGAGACCTTGGCATATTTGTTCTTGTCATCAAAATTCGCGATCGCTTGAGTGTCCCAGCTGACTTTCTCTGTGCCCTTCGCAATCTGCGCTTCCATCAAGCTAAGTACATGCTTTTGCTTGTCTTCCACATTGTCAAAATCGTCGAGTTTTACCTTGAGTGATTGGATGAAGCGTGATGCAGTCACCCCCTCTTTAGCTAGATACTTTTCGACCTTGGCAATTTTGGCGTAATAGCCATTAGGGATCCCCTCACAGTCCGGGAAAACTTCTATCAAGCGTTGGTCGATTGCCGCAGCGGCAAAACGTTTACGACAAGTTTCTCGGCCAATATTGAGATACTCGGCTAGCTCTTCAATCTTTTTAAACTGCTGCTCTTGCATAATGCTTTGGTAGTCTGCACCTAGCTCACGATAAGATAAGCGCTTAACCGATTGAGTTGTTTGAATGAACGCAACGAGATCAGCTTGGTCAACGCTATCTTCAATCACCCACAAAGGCAGGTCTTTTTTTGCGTGCACACAAGCAAACCGGCGGCGTGAGCTATCAAGTAACTGATAAGTGCCCTGCTCGTCTTTGAGCGCAACCCCTTCGGTATGCACGCCCTCTTCTTGAATGGTTGGCAAGATGTCACGCACTGAATCCAGCGTGAGTGATTCTTGACGTCGAGGATTCAGAGAATGGATGGCCGTTTTCTGAGTCAACTCGTCCGCTTTAACAATGACTCGCTCCGCTGTGGCAGTTTTACCGCTCGCAAAGGTGAAGACCTTTTTAGGGCTCTCTGATTTGCTACGCTTACCAAGTTGATTGCCTTGGTTGAATCCAGTGCGTTTATCTTGTGGTCGTAACATGTTAAAGCCCCTTAGTTGCTAGCTGTTTGATTTCAGTGATGAATTGGTGGTAAACGGCGTTCACGGATGTCATAGCAAGGTCGAATTGTTTACCACTACAAACCTGCTCTGATTTACGAATATCCAGCACCGTTCGGTTGCTCTCTGCCGCTGCAACAAACGCCTCAGAGTGGCGAATGGCTGTCGATAGCAAGTGCCCTTGTGCTGCGCGCAACAACTTATCGAACACCTTCACCTCATGTGCGCTTTTATCATCAAAATTCACCGGCAAAAGCTTCGCCCATTTCAGATTTGTACCTTTAGAAGGCAATTCCCGGAACGTACCCGGCATGGTGCCCATATAATTACTGGTTGATGCAAAGTCGAATTCGCGAGGCGTTACCGGGATCAGCACGGCATCGGCCGCTTCGTTAACGGCCCACAAGATTGGGGAGTTTTGTGGCGGCGTATCAATAAATATAAGGTCATACTCTTTCTTAAGCACGGGTAAGATTTTCTCCCGTAATACACTCACCATCTTCGCCTGCCCTACCTCATCTTGCCCCCAGTAGAAGTCGACAAATCGCTCATCAGACGGGAACGCGGGAATCACATCGAGGTTCGGAAGATGCGTCTTAAATGGAATAGCCTTCACGAGATCTTCGTAGCTATAGTCGTTGAGGTATTGGGCGAAGTCCCCTTCCGGCTCAAATTCAGATAGGGCAATGTCGACCGCTGTCATATACACAGACTCATCATCCGCTTGGTGAATAAGGTTCTGCCCTGTCGAACCCTGTGGGTCTAGGTCTATTACTAAGCATCGAGCATTTAGGTTAAGGTCGAGCGCTGTCGCCGTCGCTAATGTCACTGTGGTGGTCGACTTCCCGGTGCCGCCTTTGTGGTTCTCCACCACTATTGTGGTCGGCTCAAAGCGCTGGTTATATTTAGGGAAGTTCATGAAAGCCATCATGTGCGCCACGTCAAAGCGATTATAGAGGTGTGTGCGCCCTTGAATGATGGGGGCGCCGATAATGCCCTGCTCTGTTGCCTCATCGATTCGTGAGTTAAACGTTACTCGAGATAGGCCAAACAACTCTTGAAGCTCTTTCTTCTTAAGTGAATGGTTGTAGATGAGACGGTCTACGCTCCCCTCTACCTCGCTATCCGTAACGTTGATCTGCATACGCTCTTTGATGACCGCTTTGAGATCAGCCTGCTCTTGTTGCATTCGTTCGCATACAAGCTCTAATGAATCGATGATAGTGCTCATTGAGTATCCCTAGTGCCTTAGTAGTTTCCATCTATCATACATCACTAAAGTGGACAGTTAAACCATAGAAGAGACAAAATTGCCATTAATGGTTTAAACTAGAAATAACTCTGTGGGGACAATGGGGGTTGTTCTATTTTATAAGACAATGCGAGTGTAGCTCTCAAGGCATCCTTATATAGATTACAGGTACGATTAAGATGGAACTCTTAAATATGTTGTTCCCTCCATTTAAGTCCCTCAAAACAAGAGTTCGCCGTCTGTTTGCCGGAATATCCAAATCGATAGGGAATTTGCATCAAATGTAAGGGTAGGGGGGCTATAAAGGTTAGAACTCAATCCTTCAACACCGACTTGATCAGTGACATAGGATCACAATGTAGTGCTTTGACATCCTCCCTAGCTAATCCCCTGGGGGATTCCTGTTTCACAGCGTATTGCTTCAAGTTCAAGAGAACCTAAAGTCTTACTTACGCTCCACCTTTAATGGCTAGGGTGGACGTGGAGGCAATAGTAAGACTAGCCGAGCCAAAAGCTCGACTAGCAGTGCTCAGCGAAGCGTCAAAAAAGAAAAGCTGATAACTCTAGTTGTTGGTTTGGAAACTCAACCGCTTTGGCGGTGAGCAGTTCACAGAAAGTGCTTTAAAGCGCATTCTCTACGTTGCTTGCGACGTCTGCCGACACCCACGCTTTCCAAGTATCAGAATAGTTCTCTAAGAAGTGGTACATCGCTTCTTCAGCATCGGCTTGGTTATCTTCCATCCAAGCGAGTAACTCGCTCATCTGATTGTTAGTAAAGCCGCGGTTTTCGAAGTATTGATAGGCAATAGGCTCGTTCTTAGCAAAACTCTCCGTTGTTAAAGTATAGACGGGTGCGGATGGAAACATGGTTACTTTGGGGTTTTCGCACTCAGGTTGAGTTGTACAGTTTCTAAACTCTTCGATATCTGTACCGCTGCCAAAATCAACCTTAACCATATTGTATTTTCCTAGCACAGGAGTAGGGGACCAATAGTAACCAAACCAAGGCTTTTTGCGTTCATAGGCTTTAGCAATCGTGCTTGCTAAAGCAGCCCCTGAACCAGGGTCTATCATTTCGAACTTTTGTTGTTCTAATTCTAGCGCCTCAAACAAGTGACCCGCGGTAATTTGGCATGTCCAGCCCGCGGGGCAGCCGTAAAAGGCATACAGTTCGTCATTTTCCGGATGCTCAAACAAGTTTGCATACTTTTTTACACCTTCGATGGTTTTGAGTTCTGGGTATTGTTTTACAAGGTAATCAGGAACCCAAAACCCCTCTTCACCACCATCAACCAGTGATCTGCCCGCTAATCGTAAGCGTCCATCAGCGACTCCTTTCTCTAGCGCTTGTTTGATACCGTTGGTCCACATCTCAGGTGCAACATCGGGTTGACCTTTCTCGATCATAGAAGTGCCGGTCGGTACGGTATCGCCGGGAATTAGCTCAGCTTCACATCCGTAGCCTTTATTTAATATGAACTGGTCAATATTGGCGATTAGACTGGCAGAGTTCCAGTTCATATCAGCAATAGCAAACTCACCACATTCATCGGCGTAGGTATGAAAAGAAAGAGAAGAAAGGACTGCGAATGAAAGTACGGATACCTTATACATCATGGGGGAATTCCTTTTAAGTATTCCAATTGTGTAGGCAAAACGGTGCGTTTTTGAGAGTTAACCAACAGAGTCTTGCATAAAGATGATAGTCTAGAATATTCCAGAACCTCGGTCATTATAGGTCAGCACATTCAAATCGAAGCTCACTACGCCAAATCTTGGTAACAAAACAAGTTGTGTTAAATACATAACACAATTTAGGTCTAAATTGGCGTTAGCACCTAAAAAGTGTAATATTAAGCCTAAATTATGTTTGGGATAAACTTTCATGAGCGACGATCAATACTATTACCCTGTAGTCAGTGACAACCTGCCTAAGCACATTAAAAAAGGTCATCAGCTTGTCTTTTCTCGCCAGGATTTATCCGCGCGAGAAGCCGACATGTTTGCCCTCATGGTCGCGCACATGAAAGCCGCAGATTGGGATACTAGCACACCCCATTATGAGTTCACCTCACACCAGCTATCAGAGTGGCTAGGGGTTGAGCCAAAGCACGTTGGTAGTAATCTCAGTCCTGTCGCCAATCGACTCGCGAGCCGAAAAATAGGCATCAAAATAGAGTCCAGAAAAGGGGATACGGAGTTCGATTACCGCCCTCTATTCAAGCATATCGCATACAAAAACGGGGTCCTCACTATGGTTCCCAATGACATGCTTAAATCAGAGTACATCGAGTACAACCAAGGCTTTGCGCTGATCAACACTCGCAACTTTTTTGATGTTAAGAAGGAATACTCCAAACGTCTTTATGAACTCCTAAGCCGATTTAAAGACAAGGGCTTCGAGATGCACACTCAGAAACTGAGCGAGTTAAAAGGAGTGTTCGGCTTACTCGATGAGGCGGGTAAGTTAAAGAAAGACAAAAGCTCGTTTAAGAACAACAGCGTCTTCATGAAGCGCTGCATACGCGAAAGCATCAAAGAGCTGTCAGAACACCCTCAAATCAGTAAAGAGCTCCTGTTCTTAGAAAGTGAGCAAGGTGATAAAGGTTTTGAGGTCGTTAAGAAAGGACGCACAATTACCGGCATCAAGTTCCTGTTTCGATGGTTAAAACTTGGCACAATCGATGAGCTCAACCGCCACGACGCACTGAAAACAATCAAAGAGTTAGAATTGAAGCGCCTGCAAAATAGTGTTCGCCTCTCAGAAGCTGAGCTTGAAGCTTTGGCTATTGCTTATCGCTATGTTGGACGTGAAGAGCATGCCCTTAAAGTAGAGGAGAGTTTATCGCGCCGTCATCTCTCTCAATCCCAAGAGGAACTGGACAGCGAAGAAGACGAACTGGAATCACTGATAGAGAAGATAGACACCTTATCGGGCCTAAGTGACAACCCTGACTATTAATAGATGACACATTTTAGGTATCCAGCTCTCATAACCCTCATCTTTTAGGGGCGTGACTGTGATATGTGACACAAAAAAGGTGCACAAAGCATTTTTCGACCTAAAAGCTGTCAGACAAACGAGTAGATTCGTGAACAAGCTATTTTAGATGATTGATTACACCTAAATAGTGTAACGTAAATAGGTTTAACACCTAAAAAGTGTCACACCAATACCTACAATAGGATCCCAAACACCTAAATAGTGTCATCAAAAGACCTAGAAAGTGATCAATAACACCTAAAATAGGATCCTAAACACCTAAATAGTGTTATACAAGAGCCTAAAATAGGATCACAAAACTCAATTTATCTTTTAAAAATCAAACAGTTATCATTGCTATAGATCTTATAGATTTATAGTTTAAATAGATTAGTATACTTAAATATAGATCCTTATAGTGGCTGTGGATAACTGGAAAATCAAAGATTTACACAGTTTCCCACAACCACCATCAAATCTTCTTTTTCTGTTTTTCTTTTCAAACATCGCATTTTAGGTCTTTCAAGACACAATCTAGGTTCAGCGCGTTATGGTAGCTTACCTACGTTCTGTGAAGATCACTTACACCAAAAATAACGGAGCTACAGCGCGCTCATAAGTGGAAAGGCGGCGTGTACTGTGAGGTCAATCCGCGCAATACCAGCCGTGAGTGTGGCGAATATGTGCATTCAGATAATGCCGATAAAAACGCAACTAGAGTGATTCTAATGCGCTATTTTCGTGAGTTGGAACCAGCAGCATAACCACTAATCAGGTTCGGGCAGAACCGTAGCGTCTGTGAAGTGAGCGGCATTAGCCGCCAGCAGCAGAAAGTAGATGATAGAGTAATATGTCATCGCCTGTATTCAGGAATCACCGCCCTTCGGAGCGGTGAGCATGTCAAAATATCATCTTCAATCCTCCTTTGGGCCATTACACCACGGTCCTTGCTTATTCGATCAATACTGACCTAAGAAAGACAACGTTAGAATTTTCTCGGATACCTAAAGATGTCCTGGCAGACATTGAAAAATACTTTCGAAAAAAAGTGAGCGAAACCTCTTAAATTCCCCTGAAAGCCTTGTATATCAAGGGGGCTGGGTGATGTTTGGTTAATTAAAGGGCCCTTTATCCCCAAAAAAAAATCAGCATGTTTTACGCTTTGGAAATTTGAATTAACTGATAGATTAGAAGAGTTACGGGATAAAAAAAGCCCGACCGACTTTGGCGATGAGCCTTCATGTAGTAAGCAAGTCCAACTGAAAAAAGAGAGGTGTAACTATGTTCAATAAAATGACAAAGAATGTGCTTGGGGTGACGGTTTTTTTTGCTCTCCTATATCTAACAGGTTTTGTAGAACTTTGGGATAGCGCGGTATACGCACTGATTGATTACTACGACGCATTGTAATGGTTCGCTTGTTCAACATCTGGTGCAGTACAAGTGCAACAGGCGAGTGCGAGCTTCCCGAAGTTGTGTCCGAGGTTTCCTAAGAAGATGATACGCCAGAACAGCTTAGCAAGCTTAACGCAAGAGTGAGTTGTTCTTGATTTGTATAGGTATTCTCCTTAAAACTGAGAATTTCACGGATGCGACAACGATCGACATCGACTCCCTCACCGACGCGGGGTCTTACTTGGACACCGGCGATCGCTCGAATATGCTTGAAGTAAACCTCGAGCGTGCAGAAAACTTCGATGCGGACGAATTGCGTCGTGATGGTTATGAGGATGGCTGGAATCGTCTTCAATAAAGTTCAAAACGAACAATCGCCGGTATCCGCATGGTTTCACACAGACAATGAGACTGGCAGCGAAATTTGAGCTAGATAAAGTGGTTATAGTATGGTGTTCATGATAAGTTGGGTTGCTGTATAAGATTATGATTTAAAGCTGATTTTGGAAATTTTTTCACCGTGAGACAATGTAATCACGAGTAAAGAAAAGGGATGTAACCAACATGAAACTGCAAGCGACTATGGCAGTAATAGCCTCAACCGTATTGATGGGATGCCAATCTACCTCAAAGCCGATTAAGCCACGACCGTTCACTAACGAACACAGCTACGCCTATAACATCGCCAATCAAACGTCGTTAACACGCAATAACAGCCCACTAAGAGACTTCACACTAGAAGAAATCAAAGAAACACGGACAAAGATGGTTCAAGCCAGTGGTGCGGAAGCCTCTGTCGTGCTTGGTGGCATCAGTGTGCTAACGGGCAGTCTGATTGGCATTATCAACGTCGCGGGGGGGGCTGCGGGCGCTCTAGCACATTCTGATCATGAAGCATCTAAGCCGCGATTCATCGTAGTTGTGAACGCAAAGGATTATCAAAGCAAAGAAGAAGTAGCGAAGTATATAGTCAAAACTGCTCGAAAGACGGCGCTTGAAACTCTATCAATATACGGCAATGTTGAATTTACACGTAAAGGTGGTGTGGAGTTGCTGACAATTAATGGTGAAGCAGCAGGGTTAGTGAACTTTGCTGATATAAATGTCAGTGCAATTAAGTTAGGTGAAATGAACATTGATGGTAAGCGAATTAATGCCTATACCTACGGGGTTTATGACGACACAAGCAAAAATGACAATATGCTAATTACACCGCCATCCCCGTTAGTTGTTGGTGCAAAAGATAATTCAATTGACTATAGGGAGTTTTATAAGAAATACACAAGTACGTTGCCAGAAGGTTTCTATATCTATACACCGTCTTTCCCTCAAGCGAGAGGAAATAAAATGGTATATAGCAATCCTAGCGTGATCGTCCCTGCTATCTACACGCAAGGCGAGAAATATGAGTTTATCAAACCACAGTAACCTTGTTTTGGTTGGCTTGTTAACCGTGTCAGGATGCGAAACGGACACGGTTGATTTGGCTGAATACCTGCCGTCGCTAATGAATGAGAGCACGGTGACGGGGCTTTATATCGAGTCTAAGCAAAACGCGACGCTAGAGATTCAAAAAGGACTTGCCACACTGCGTACTCCGGTTGGAGACATGCAAAAGCCAACGTCTATTAAAGGCTCAAAAATCACGTTGTTGATGGATGATACGAGCAGCTTGGTGTCGAGACAAAACTTAGAATTGATAGTCAGTAGTGACGGGCAATTGCTGACTTGCACCGCGTGTGCTGGATTAGGGTTAGGCGCTTACTGGCACCGACTACCGCAAGAATAATAAGGGAAGGGTATGAAGCGATTTATTGGAATTCTATGGGTTTGGGTGTCGTTTGTTGTTCAAGCTGACGTTATGCCGCTTCAAGAAACCAACCAACACATCAACTTAAAGGTCACTGAGCGCTACGTTCTCGGTGATAACGATACTTTAACCGACGCAAAGAAAGTGGTGCTCGAACAGGCGAAGAACTCGGCTACTGACTACGCGGGGAGCTATGTTGAATCATCACTAAGTGTGTCAGGCAATCAAATCACCAAGCAGCAAATTCGAGTATTGACCGCCGGGTTTTTGGAAGTGCTGAATAGTGATTATAAGCGTTCGGTGAATGCGTCAGGCAGTGTGGTACTGGATGTGACCGCGACCATCAAGCTATCCAAAGAATCGATAAATGATGGATTGGCGAAGCTAAAAAGTGATCCAGAGCGCCAAGCAAAAATAGAGTCTTTGGAGAAGGATAATCAACGCTTGCACAATGAATTACTTGAGCTAACGAAGAAAATTAACAGCACTGACACTTCACGAACAGACTTGATGAAAGCGCGTGAAGCAATATTGTCGGATTTGAACAACAACCGCACTGCCACTAAACAAGTCTTTGAACAAGGTACGTTGTTCCAGTTAGCCGAGCTTGATGATCAAGACTTTGAAATGGCGAAACGTGACATTGATGAAAACGTGTTTGGCTATATGAAGCACGAGATGAAAGTTAGCCTTGGTAAACCAAGTTTTCACAAGAATGATAAGGGCAATTATAATATCTCTGTGCCTGTCCAGTGGAACTTAAAAATGTCTCCGGCTAAGGAAGTATTATCAAAGTATTTAACTTTAACAGATCGCATTGTAACCAACCACATGAGAAAACCTGTCCCTTATTCCATTGGGATTGAAGAATATGAAAATACTGGTGATAGCCAGAGGGACACGTACACTCACAAGTTAATTGAACATATATTCTCAAACGCTGTAGTAATTAGAGTTAGTGGTGGTAAGAGTTATGGTTATCTCCCAATTGGACTGAATGGTGAAAATCTGAGGTCCACAAACTACGCATTGCAGTTTTCTAATGATAGTAAAAATAATCGCATGATTAGAAATAGCATTAGGAACCCTGTCATTATTAAAGATGTCACAGAAAATGAATTGAGGAAAATTACGGCCTTAGAAGCTGATGTGGTGATATTGGATATAGACAAGCTGCGAAGGTGGAAGTATGAGTAGATATTTTCTGTTAACTCTCAGCATCGTGCCATTTTATTCTATGGCTTTAGAAACGTCAGGTTGCGTAAAAACAACTGGAAGTCTCGCACAAGATAAAATCGTAGCGAGAGCTATCGCAAAGGGCAATTTGTCGCATGAACTCGGTGCCACCGTTTCGGCATCCACTAACTTTTCCAGTACGACAAAAGAAGATGGCAATAGCTTGGATGTGACCGACTCTATTACCGAGTCTGTTACCGTTTCATCTGAACATTACATTAACGCTGTGACGGTAACAGGTGAGGGGTATGAAATGGTCAATGAGCACAAGCATTATTGTGTGTATCTCAAGCGTGGGTGATCGAGTTATGGTGAAACGTAAGCCGGACGAAAAGCGCTTTCAGGACGAATGGACGCAGATCAAAAGACAATATCAGTCACTACTCAATGCGGAATATTTGCTCAAAGAGATCCAGCTATGTGAGTCGTTCTTGCAGCAGCACCCAGATTTGACGTTGCCTAGACTGTTAGTGAATTCAGCACGTTCCATGCTGCTCACGGGCGTAGAAAATGGCGATAAGCACCGAATACTTCCCTTGTTTCTTGGATGGTCTGAGCTGGATGTACTGCAAGCGATGCTATCCGGGCAACCGATCCCAGACAGCGTGACAGTCGAGTATCAACGTTACCTGTCTTACTCGAACAATCTCAAAAAACATGGCGCAGAACTGGTCGCAGCTATCGCGTAGCGGCGATTTAGGAAATATTTTCAGTCGTGTTAAAACATTAAAGACACAGCAATAAAAGGATGTCTGTTATGAACAAAATCAGCTTATCGTTGGCACTACTATCGGCTTCTGTTTTGGTCGGCTGCTCTAGTGCGCCAGATAAATACGACATTGCGAAAGACCAGTTAAAAGCGGAAGAACTCAAGAATAACGCAGCACAGGAAGCGGCAGAATCATTGCTTGCGTCGGTGCCTAGCTGGGTACTCAACCCGCCTAAGTCCGATGATACCGGGGTCTATGCCGTTGGTATGGGTGACAGTAAGCGACTTGATGTTGCCATGAAGAAAGCGAACCTCAACGCACAATTTGAGTTGGCTAAGAGATTTGGACAAGAGTTGTCCGGCAATGAGCGTAGCTATGTCAAAGATGGCAATACAGGTGAGCTAAACGACTTCACGCAGTTAATTGACTCGATTGTGGCTCAAGTGCCAATTAATGGCTACGAAGTGGTTGAAAGTGAAGCTGTGGTTATCGACGGAAAATTCAACTACTACACGCTGATGCGCTTGTCCTATGAGCAATTTGGTAAAGGGATGTCAGCCGCCCAAAAGGCTAGTACCAATGAGTTTATCAATGCGGAGTTCTCAGAGCTTTATCAACGCCTAGAGACAATGAAAACTCAGCAATAGGCTGAGAACTGTTATTCGGTCTAAAAGCCTCAAGCTATCTTGGGGCTTTTCTATTCAAAGGAGTGTTCGCATGGAACTGAACAAGGTAGCTATCCTCTTGGCGGCATTTGATGCAGTAAATATCAATGTGGTGGTTGCTGTCGCAATAGCGATTTTTGGGCTGTTCATCCTCAAAAATAAGGTGCGTAAGCAATCTGTAACCGGGAGATTTCGTTCACAGCAATACCTCAACACCAAAGCAGAGCACAATTTCTTCAATCAACTACAGCGCACACTATCCAGTGATGTGTATCTCATGGCAAAGGTGAGGTTAGCGGACATTTGCGTACCAAAAGATCCAAAAAACATCAGTGACTTCAATAAAGTTTCAAGAAAACACATCGACTTTGTGCTGATTAGCCGCCGTAACTCAGAAATATTGGCTTGCATTTAACTGGATGATCGCAGCCATGCGAAGCGCTCCGCAAAACGGCGGGATCGAATAAAGAACGATGCGCTTAAAGCAGCAGGGATACCGCTTTTTAGGGTTCCAGCGGCAAAGAATTATCAAGAGAAACTGCGACAAATAGAGCAGTTCCTTGCGGACAACCGCCGTTTGCCTCAAGTCTCACAACAATCAGCAAAACCACAGACGGTTCCCGTCGTTCCAGACAAGCAATGCCCGCACTGTAAGTCACAATTGAGCCGGGTAGAGATGAAATGGCCCAATAAGGGGCATCACTTCTTCGATTGCCCTGGCTGTGCATTTAGAACGGAGCCTATAAATAGCAGTCAGCCAAAAGAAAGTCACTGGTATAACCCGAAGGAGTTTAGTCAACCATAATGGACTTGGCCGGGTGCTTGGCGGGGCCATTGCAAACAGTCGGGCGTCTCGATGGGCGTACATTGGATTCGGCTTACTAGGTATCCCTTTGCATGAGCTCAGCCATAGTGCTCTGTGCGTGTTGTTTGGGCATCGAATTACCGCGATAAGATGGGTTGGAGTTGAGCACCGCTGGAACAGTCGAAGCCTCTATCAGAGATTGGGCTTGTTCTGGATAGGCATCGCACCACTTCTGATTACTAGAGAGTGTTCTGAATTCTGTGTAACTGTCTAAACTTAAGCCTTAAAGGCTAGGGATGGACAATATGGATAAGAAAGCACTCGAAGCTTTTGCTCGTGAAGCAGCAAAGTCAATTAAGACTGAATCTGATCTTGATGACTTCCGAAAAATGTTAACCAAGGTGACCGTTGAAACGGCGTTAAACGCTGAACTCGATGAGCACCTTGGGTATCAAAAACACCAACCTAGAACCAGCTCCAACTCCCGCAATGGCTACTCGGGTAAGTCCATTATCACCGATGATGGAGAGGTCGATATCGACGTCCCTCGCGACCGCGAAGCTAGCTTTGAACCTCAACTCGTCCGCAAGCACCAAACTCGATTCCAATCTATGGACGACAAGATATTGAGCCTGTACGCGAAAGGCATGACCACACGTGAAATCGTGCGTATTTCGGAGTATTCCGAACAGACATTTCGGTATGACCCGAACACCTATTTCGGCTTAATCCGAACGGACATTCCGCGATTATCCGATCACTTTTAGCCTAACTCCGAAATCGGTGATCGGAATAGCGAAAACCGCGATCGGAAGGGAGCGCTAAAGGCCGTGCGCCAACACATCTTGGCGCCGCTCCTCGTCTTTACATTGGCAAAAACGAAAAACTGCGACTATTGTAATCTAATTGTTGCATATATGTGTCATTATAAGGCTTTCTAATCATGGAGGTTGGCTATGGGTTTCACACGTACACACTATTTCGCGGCGTTGCTCAGCGTACTGCTGACAGCATGTGGCGGCGGCAGCGATAGCTCGTCAAGCGCGAGCACCTTGGATGTCAGCGGGTCCGTCACCGCACCCGGCGGTTCGGTCGCCATGCTGGAGCACCGCTCGATGATTGAGCGTGTCTTCGATGAGGTTTTTCCGCCTCTCTACGCGGGCATCACCGGATTACAACCGGTGACCGGCGCATTGGTTGAACTCATTCGAATTGACGACAACGGCAATCAAGTCGGGGACGTCCTTGCGACCACCTACACCTCGATCACCGGTGATTACACCCTTACAGTGCCCGAAGGCGTCTCTTTAGCCGGCAACTTAGTGGTCAAAATCTCGGGCAATAACGGCATCGATATGCGCGCGCAAGTCGTTCAAGAGTCGGTCGATATCTCACCGGAAACCGAGTTTGTTTTGCGTAAGTTTATCCAATCGGGCACCGACCTTGACACGCTCACGACGGCCTCTGTCATCAAGTTAAAAGGCCAAGTGGAAGAGTTCGATTTGACCAGCAGCAGCGACATGTCGACGATGTTGGCCGCGCTCGATAATGAAGTGGGCGAGTTTGTCGACCAGCAGATCGCCTCCATCAACACCACCACGTCATCGGCGGTAGCTATTTCTGGCAACTACCGACTATCAGAGATGGTCACCGGTCTGCATGACGGCGACTGGGGTACGTACGCACTCGATCTGTATTACTCGTCCGTTGCGCTTACCGGTGACAGCAATGGCAATGTCGAATTCGTCTTAACTGACAATGAAGGGGCATGGGGGAACATGAGCGGTAATGACGACAGTAACAACTACTCTGCCGTCTATTATACCGAAATGGAGGACGATGAAACCATCAGCGCGACCTATGACTCGGCGGGCGTGTTGAGCATAGACAGCGAATTTGAAGAAGAGATCGATGGTGATTGGGGTTGGCGCTCTCCCCCACACTCCACCAAGTTTCAAAAGGTCAGTGACATGGATGTGGCGTTTAGCCTCAGTGCCTACAACGCCGCTCGCTACGCGACTATTGATACCAATGAGGATGGCACCAAAGATGCCCTCGACCCCGATGGCTACAGTGGTGCGGAAGTCGGTCGCGGACTGATACTGCTGGCAAAACAGCCGAGCAACATGTCCACCTCCGATTTGACCGGCGATTTTGGCCGCGTGTATTTGGGCTCTCGATTTACCAGCCAAGGCGAGGTAGAAATCGAAGCGGAAAGCAATGTGTTGACGTTTTCAGGCAGCGGGACGGTAGACATTTCACAGGCGACTCAACAACACCTATCTAGGAGCAGTGGCTATTCGGAAGAGACCATTAGCAGTGAAACTGGCGTCGCGATTGTCACCGACGCCACAGGGGATGTAACCTCAGTCGGCGGCGAGAATGCCGATGGGTTTGTGAACGCAGACTACAATTTCTTGGTGTTTTACAATGCCAGTGGAACAGATGGTACGGACATGGAAGTGGACACGACGCTGGCGGTGAAATTACCGTCATCAGCGCCAGTGTTAACCAATCGAACCTACAAGCTTATCCTCAGCAACGCGGCAATGCTCGACCAAAAGTTTGAGCTTCTCCATTCAGGGTTCTCCACTACGCTCACCTTTAGCTCTGAGACCGCCGCTGAGCTTACCGGCCCCATCACGAACATTGACCTGCCCTCGTTAGGCGCATCACTTGAGACATCCAAGGAAACCGTAACACTGAGCGCCACCTCATCGGTCGCGGCGAATGGCGCAGCTACCCTCACAGTGTCCGACGACGAGGGTTCGCTCACTATGACCGGCTACTTTAATGAGTCCGCCAGTTTAGGGGTATTTACGACCGCGACAGCGGATACAAACTCAGACCCTGATGGGTTGGGTCTGGCGGTGTTAGTGGAAATTGAGTAAGCGCATCGAGTGGTTGGCTACCATAGACAAACTATGTGTGCTTACCACTCGACTTTTGCATTAGGGCAAGATTACGAAGCCCCTTGTCCCGCAAGGACTAAAGAAAAGTACGCGTTGCTTCGATTCGCTTTCTTCTGCTTTCTCTCAATCCCTGCTTTAAAACTTTTCTCTGCCGTCAGTAAATTCAGAGCGATATGTCGAGCCACGGCTAAATTCTCTCCCGCCTGCTCATGCATCGCGCTCGCTTCAGCCCCATTAGGGTTAGTTGAGAAGAGCCAATTTTTTTCTGCCAATGACCAGCGGTTTTATTGCGCGTTCAGCACGATTACTATCTATCGATAAATGACCATCATCGATATAGCGGATAAGTTTCGGCCACTGGCCGAGCGTGTATTTTATAGCCTTACCCAGCGGGCTAGACTCCATCACTTGTTGAGTCGTCATCCACTCGTACAACTCATACAGTATCGGCTTAGCATGTTGTTTACGTTCAGCTTTTCTTTTTTCAGCAGACTCTCCTTTTAAGCGGGATTCTATCCCATAGAGCTTCTGGATTTTAGCCAGCGCTTTATCCGCTTTGCCTGACTTACCTTTACCTTGAAGCTTCT
The DNA here is from genome assembly GCF_059834135.1 of Vibrio sp. R10-SG-ISO4. Lineage (NCBI taxonomy): Bacteria > Pseudomonadati > Pseudomonadota > Gammaproteobacteria > Vibrionales > Vibrionaceae > Vibrio > Vibrio sp. R10-SG-ISO4. The sequence continues at coordinate 7,498 of NZ_JCBDHJ010000021.1, read as the reverse complement.
TAGCTTCCATGAACTTACGCCGTGCATGCGCCAAGCAGCCTACATTGGCCACTTGGTGAAGACCATCATAGGCACCATAGCCATCGGTTTGCAGATAACCATTGTAATCCCCCAAGAAGGCAACAGGGCACGCCCTCGCGCGACTGTTTTGGATAATCGTACAAGGCGATATTTTTCACATAGGGGAGTGCCGCTTCTGGCGAGTCTGCGCCCGAGCAGTAGAGCCACATGTAACATTGTTTATCTTCTTTGAGGACATTGAGCGGCGTTTCATCTGCCTGAACCACCACTTGTTGAAGTAAGTGCTCTTTTAGGGCGGCATAGAGTGGTTTGAACTTCTCACTGACTTGGATAACCCACCTTGCCATAGTAGTCCGTGATAGCTCGATACCCGACTGAGTAAACAACGACTCTTGGCGATACAGTGGCATCGCGTATTGGTATTTACCAAGGATGATGTTGGCCAGTAAGCTTTCTGTCGCGAAGCTCTTCGGGATAATGCTTTGTGGAGCTGGCTTTTGAACAATGTGATTGTTGTCTTCAGTTTGCTCGCACTGACGACAAGCATATTTAGGACGAACATATTCCAGCACTTTGAGCACCGCTGGTGAGAACTCAAGTTTCTCACTGCGGTCTTCACCGATTTTATGCAGACTATGCTTACAGCAAGCGCACTGCTTTTCATGGTCGTCTAAATCGAGTTCGATAACTTCACGAGGCAAAGTCTTTGGAAGGGGCTTCCGTTTACCGCGCTTCTTAGTTGTGGTGGTCGTCGTGACCTCAACTTCTTCTTCCTTAGCAGCTTCACATTCCGCTTCGTTGAAGAGATCACCTTGGGATTCATCGTAAGGCTTTAACGCCTCCGAGCGTCTAGCGAACTGACGGTCGAAGGCAAGCTTGAGCTGTTCCAGTAGCGACTGGCGCTCTTGTTTCAGTTGGTTTTCTGACGCTATCAGCGCTTTCACCATCGCTTGTAGCTAGGCAACATTTTGGCTTTCTGGGTTGATATTTGGCGTCTTTTTCATGGTGTTTATTATAATAAAATCATGCCGTTAACGCTTGGCGGATAAGGCTTTATTATCGCTTAAGTCATTGTAAAATCTTTTATTCGAACAGGTTTGTGGCCGATAATCATGAAACCAGAAAGCAGCCTATCAAACTCGGGTTGAGTCAGGGTAAAGCTATGTAAATACTATTTTGTATTATCGAGCATTCTTATATGCTGTGTTTGTTAAAGTACCTATAATAAACATGGTTAATGTACATGCATAAATTTCTTGTTTCGTTCGGACTGAGCACACTCCTTTTCTCTAATACTGTACACGCCTATACCCTTCAAAAAGATCTCACCTACGGGGAAGGGGCTCGCAATCAATTGGATTTATATTTACCCGATGATGTGGTAAATCCACCTTTGGTGATTTTTGTACATGGGGGACAATGGAAGCGTAACGACAAATCACAAATTGAATTGTATCAACGCGTTGAAAAGCTGACTGATGCTGGATTTGCTATTGCCTCTATCAACTGGACTTATTCCACCACCGCGGTTTGGCCGACTCAACGAGATGATGTGAAAACAGCAATGCAGTTCCTACAAAGCAACGCATCGAAACTCGGTTATAGTTATGATTCTGTTGCCATCTGGGGGCAATCATCCGGTGCTCACATGGCGATATGGGCTGGATTACTCTCTGCGGATTATGGTAAGCAAGTTGATGCGATTGTATCCTGGTATGCACCCACCGATCTCTATCATATTGCCAGTGATCGCGCTAAACAAACTGGATCCAAAGTTTCAATTAGTGATGGTGAAAAAGCCCCTGAAAGCCAGTTAATTGGCAAGAATGTTTTAGAAAACAAAGCCGAGGCAGATGAGGCAAGCCCACTTCATTACGTCAACAATTTACCTGTCGGTCAAAAACTTCCCCCTATTCTTTTGGTTCATGGAACCGCCGATCATACCGTACCCATGGCGCAAAGCACCCGCTTATATGAAGCATTTAAGCGCCAAAAAGGGAGTCACTTCGTCGATCTTGTTTATATTAATGGTGGTAAACATGGCGGTGAAAAATTTAACGACAATGTTGATTATGTTGTAGATTTTCTAAATAGTGAATTGCAATAACCATATAAAAAGAGCGAATCCGCCCTATTACCCCACGGGGCGGCATTGTTCTAAGGAATCCCCTAATGATTTTTATAAAAATCATTAGGTTAAGGTATATGCACATCTTGTTATATGATCAAATGGTTTCGCCAAAAATCAATAGTCAGACAACGAGATGTGCGAACTTGATACTTTACATGACTCTCTCTACCAATTCTGCCCTGAACTGCACATAAAGCGACTTAATAGCTTCAACGTTCTATGCCAAGCGCAAGCAACTGAATAAAACGGACGTATCTCTTGGCTTTATCCGAGCTGAAGTCATCGAAAAGACGACGACGTATCAAGCTCAGGTTGCAACAGCTAACATGACTCTTCTCATCAATGATGTTGAGCTGAGCATTCCGCAAGGCACGCCAGCAGCCTATCTCGCAGAGCTTATCGGTGCGTTATCATGAAACGCATGCTCATGGGTAAGGCGATAAAATACACGCTCGGCCAATGGCCGAAACTTATCCGCTATATCGATGATGGTCATTTATCGATAGATAGTAATCGTGCTGAACGCGCAATAAAACCGCTGGTCATTGGCAGAAAAAAATTGGCTCTTCTCAACTAACCCTAATGGGGCTGAAGCGAGCGTGATGCTTTACAGCATCGTCGAGACCACGAAAGCCAACGACCTTGTCCTTTACGACTACATGGTCAAGTGTATGACAGAGCTGGCAAAAGCAGAGCCAGATATCGATGAGCTCCTACTTTGGAACTTCAAATGTTAGACATATCGCCCCGTGGGTTCATGGGGCGTTTACTATGAGATTGATGAACCCGACAAGCGTGACTGGTTAGCGACTGAAGCAGGGTAAGCTTACCAACGATAAAGCTTGAACTGTGTCGAGAGTCAGTCAACGTGCCTATTCTACACTCGACGGCCTGAATACCCGGACAGTATCGAGTTCATTTTGAACATCTTGTGCCAGATTCAGCATTTCAGGCTCTTGATTGCTGCTGTCTGGTTTGAACAATTCAATTGGCTTCAATGGATTGTCTGATAGCAGCGAGGCGCAGTGCCGGGCGTCAGCGAAAATTTGGAGTAGGGGAGTTAATTCGTGAATACTACGTGCCTCTTGAAGCCCGAGGTAGTAGCTGTCTATCAGCAATTGCAGCTCTCGTATGCGGTATTTGCCCTGTTTAGTGAGCGCTATCCACGTTGCTAGATTGTGTTTGATGCCATCAAGGTCAAGTGGTTCTTTGTTCATTGTTGGGGCTCGCTAGCTGTTCAAATGAAACACCAGGCATCTCGTGTGAGTGCCGGGTGCTGTCAGTGTGTCCATGTACATCGTACAACCTTTAACTCACGTACTCTGCATCAATTTCCAGAAGGCCGTCGACTCTTGGTGAGTGACTTGTTTCTTGCCGTCAATGAACAACGCGTGATGTTTTTCAAGTTGCCCTGATTGCGCGTGATACTGAGCAACGAGGTTTTTATCATCCTTGTAGTCGAAAATCAGGACACCAAATTTCTCACCGTTGGTGTTGAGCTGGCGCTGCCTGTGCAGTTGTAACAATAGGCTCTTATTGGTTTGAGTCTTACCCGTACCCATAGTGCCTAAAACCGCCAAATTTGGATTGAAAAAGTAGTTAGTATCCGTTGGCAACCAATACATAGGTTTGTCTGTTTCTTTGTAGCGGCCAATTTCAATCCTAATGGAGCTGTAAGGGCCTTGAATGGGTTCAGCCTTGATCCTACCCTTACTTTTCTTTTTTGATGCCCTTGTCGTCGATTCTACGGGCTTTTTGGTGGTAGGTTCTTCGGATGTGGAGCTTACCAAACATGCGTTTGCCGATTCGGTTTGTGCTTCTGAGATGATGGGTTCATCGGTGATTTGTTCTTCTTGAACTCGTTCAGTCACCTTTAGATTGTCCATTAAACACGGAGCGGGCTGGGTTTTGTTCGTTGTGAACGCCAATGGGCTTTGCAATGCTTCAAAAAGTTTATCTGCAATCACCAAGGTTTTCTTGGCTCGCGTAACGGCGACATAAAGTAGGTACAGTTCGTTGTCCGACATCGGCTTGCCCTGTCCGAACGCGTTCAACGCTTCATAGAAATCGTCGCTTATCATCACCGTGTCGAATTCTAGTCCCTTGCAGCTATGCGCCGTGACTAAGTGAACGTCAGCATCCGACTCTGTGACTGACCTTGACCATTCCAATGCGCTAAGCAGTGTTTGGGCCTTGGCTTCATCGTCGAGAATCAGGTTCGCAAGATACTTGGTTTCGGCTTGCTTACTCTTGCTAACGAGATCTGAAAGTGACGTAAAAGCGGTGTGAGCGGCCAGCCTCGCTTTGCCCGTCTCATGCAGAGAAAATAAACTTTTCAGTGTGTTGATGCTGTGTTCAATCTTGTTGGAAAAAAACCGTGCGGGTACGCCAGATTCAAAACATTGAATTAATGTTTCCAATAAACTTTGATTAGTGTGCGCAACAAATAGGAATGGCTCGACTTCACCAATATTCCCGTACTCCGTTGCGCTAATTACGACACTGTCCGTTCCATTCCCTCGGATATTCACCTTGTCATCGCAATGTCTCAATATTTGATTTGCTACGTCGGCAATACCTTGGCCGTAACGAAAGGATTGTGACAAAGGGAATGTTTCAAAGGGTATAACGTCCATTGCGTTGATACTGCCTCTGAATTGGTAGATTGATTGGAACCTATCGCCAACAAATATACGTTGGCATGATTGTTTTAAGATAACAGCTAAAAGAACAGGTGACGCGTCTTGGCATTCATCAAACATGATGTAGTCGTAATTAACAACCGGGTTCGATAGTTGCCAAGCCTTTAAATAACCATCGTGCGTAGTTGGGCAAGACGATTTGTCACTGAGCATTTCTTTGGCGAGCTTATTACAGATGTCCAGTACGAACGCTGAGACTTCCTTCAGCTCACTTGAACTAATGACTCCTTTTTCCTCCAATGCCGCAATGTAACTTGTGAACTGGTTGGTAGAATGTTTCTCAGTTATTTCCTCTGAGGCCGTTGTGAAGTAGTTCTCTATAATGCCTGTAAGTATCGAGTGTCTTGATTTGATATTGAGCTTTTCGGATAGTCTGTGGGTTAAATCCAGTTTAGCAAATGTCTCATAGTGATTGAGGTATATCATTTCATCTAAATGAAAATGCATTGCCCGCAAACTCTAAGCGCATTTCGTAGTTAGTGGATTCCTCCATGTCGAGCTTATTGGCTTTTCTCTGACTCTCGCGTTTAGCAACAATCGGCATCCAAGTTTCGTAAACTCTTTTGGCTTCGTAATAGTTCTTATCAATTTCATTGTACAGTGAATCAAGAACTGCTTGCATGTCTAAACCTCCTGCGAACCTGATTTGGTGCTATTTCTGTTAATCGTACCCAAATCAACTATCGTAACAAAAAATCATGATTTTTCGTTACGTAAGTGTATTATAGTAACGAAAAACCACCCCTTTTTCGCATAGTACGAAAAATCAATTCAAATCAGTGTGATTTTTCGTGCCATTGAAATTACCATTAATGTCTTTTTTCTTGATTTAGATAATAATTTCGCATTAGATGTCAGCGAAGAATCTACATTCTTCGCTAACCAGTTAAATTATCTTGGTATATCCAAGAATATATGTTTTGGTGTGACAGTTTTGTATCTGTCGCCATACATTTGAATTTGATACGCCTTATCTTCCTCAATGTTTCTTAATTGACTTTGAAGGAAGTCGGTCTGTTTTTGGTTAGATTTAGTTAACATGGATATGCCTGTCTTATAGTCTTCGGAATAATCAGAGTATCGTGTGGAGCTAGTTTGATCTGTGAGATAGTTTTGTCTTTTATAGTAATGTTATTATCAAACTCATGGAGCTGCTTATCTCTCTCAGAAGTCAAAGCGTCAGCTTTTTCCTGATTAGAGGAAGTAATTGCCATATTTCTATTTTTATAGGGCTTGATAGTAACTAATCTTAGCATCAAATTCTTTGCTTAATGTGCTCCTTTTATCTTCTCTGATTATCGGAAGCTATGTATTATCCCCTCGAATTAGATTGCTTATCAAATAATCTGATACGTAGGGTATGCTTTCCCATATCGATTTTCCATCTGAGGCTAAAGCGCTTGCTACAGCTAGAAGTTGCTGGTGACCAGTATATGCCAAGTTATCTTTGAAAATATCCATGTCTTCAACTTCGTCCTTTCCTTATTCAATTTAATTTACATACAAATCCGTTTCTCCGCTTTGAGTTGAATTAGCAAAGGCTTGTTGGTCCTTTTCACTCATTTCGTGAGAGTTTGCCCTTAAAAGGCATTGTGTTTTCAATTTTATTGATCTCTGTTACGAGCTTAGAAAATTTACCATTCAGAAAGGCCAAACCTTCGATTTTTTCCCGTAAACCCTTTAGGCTACGGACGTTGGTTAGGTTGAATTTCCAAGGCTTTCCACTTGACGTTCTAGGCCAGAGTTGATGCTTGGAATAGTGCTGTTTGCCGATTTGATTTGAAACATCGAGAACTGAGCACTAATTGCGGTAATCGACATCTGACGTTTGCGTGAGTGATTTTCGCAAGTCCTTTGGCGGTGTCATCGGCTTTAGCTGTTGGGATAGCGTAGCCTCCCAAGAAAGGAATCCCCGCACGCAGACATAGACGCTCCGCTTGCAGCTTGAGTGTATGGAGCACTTTCAGCTCTTTTGGAGCGGTAGTGTGCTTTGACCCAAGATTAATAACTTCACGCGGAGGCGCTTCACCATTCAATGATAAATCTGTGGATTCAAGCATTTTTCGACCTGTCCAGATCGAGAAGTGCAAGTCAACGGCAATGACGTCTTCTAGGACTAGAGTTGCAGTAGTAGTCATAATGGTATCTCCAATTTTATATATAAAAAAGGACATACCGTGCGCCGTAGGGGGAGGTATGCCCTTTGGCGTAGTAGAAATGTAGATAAGCGCTAGTTGTGCTTATCGTTATCTTTTAGTGCTTTTTTGCCAATTGCCTGTCACACCATGCGATGATGCGGTCAGCATTGACGGCAAAAATGCCAAAACAAATGATTATAAACAGAATAATATCAAGTCCGTTCATCTGTCTTCTCCTTTTCAATCTGACTGGATAAGTGATTTGAGATACCAACTAAAACTATACCAGACATGGCTAATTTTAACACATTGATGTCAAATCCTTTCTCAATCCAATAAACGAAAGCTGATGTATAAACTGCCGTTCCCAAGTGCCGAAATTGAAAAGCGATAGCGTAGTGCCCTTGAACACGTGCTTAACGTTGAACTACGATGTAGTGTCAGCGCCGATGTAAAATTGATCCACCTGAGTCAAACTATCCGTTCGTAACATGGACAAAGCGGCC